>QMQQ01000012.1 GCA_003648985.1 Candidatus Woesearchaeota archaeon
AACGTCGGTACTAATAAGATATTATGCTTTAATGCAACAATTACCGCCGATGGTGTAGGTATTAATAAAGTAATTGCAACAGGATATTCTCCAGATTTGGGTAGGGGTGTTTCTGATATAGATGAAGAGGTTGAGGTTACAGTTTCACCACGGCGTGCGTGGGGTTATTCTCTTTCATTTCTTCGCTCCTTTTTACTTTTTATTTATTCCTTTTTCCAACAAATAAAACTTCAAATTCATCATCTAATTGTACGTTAATATTTTATATCTTCATTCACGTTTTTCATATAGCGTTGTGCTCGATTCGGATATTCCCCTTTCTTATATCAATTACATATGCAACATAGAAAGTATGAACTCCCAATCTAAAATAGATTAATTCAAGTCAGAAAAAAGATATTTTCAATTAAAATCAAGAAGTTCTGCATTTAATTCTAAACTTCTTCAACTTTTTTGAACTTCTTTCAAGAATGAAGTGTTGATAAATTTGTCTTCTTGGTTCTTCGGATGTAAAAAACCTTTTTTCAGGGTCTTCAATAAAATAGACTGATCCTTTGTATTTTATTCTATAGGTTTTTGGAAGGGGATCGAATCTCTTTTTTTCATCAAGAACTAGCGCGAGATAACCTGCATGAAAATCAAAGGCGAAAAAATCAAGCTTTATTTCCCTACCTTCGATGAAAATACCTGCTAGAATGGAATAATAAATCTTTGCCAAGGCTCTGCCGACATCATAATCATCTCCTAAGCAGTTTTCAAGCCACCATTCCCGCAGATTTGCTTCTCCCATGTTTTTTATACCTGCTCGACCTTCAACGCATAGTTCGTTTGCATACAAACTTATGCCTCTATATGGTGGTTTTAATTCTACCTTATAAATATTCGCAACCACGTCTGGAACAGGCAAAGATTTTCTTTTTTCGTCCCATATTCTTGAATCTTTTTCAAGCGCTTTTCTGTACAATTTATCAGCAAGTTTAGGATAAGACCCATCGCTGGCAACAACAAAATAATCCCACATTTCTGGATTTTTGTCTCTGCCTAAATAAAATGAGGCCATAAAATCCTTTATATTAGGAAGCTCCGAAAGGATTAAAAATTCAGTGTTTTTCGCACTTTCTTCTGAAACATCTACATATTCTCCTGGCATCGAGCGAAGCTCATATTTCATGATTTTCACCTTTAAGTAAGAAGGAATTAACATTTAAAAAGTTTTCTCACCGTTCCGTGAATACTAAAACTAAACCAAAATCAAACCACAATCTTTATAAAACACCTCTTTTTCAAAAAGGCCATGGCAAGGCTCAGAAAAGGTATAGCTTATAGAAATCTTGAAAGGCCATATACTAGAGTTAGCAAGTTTAGAGAAAAGAGTTTTATCAGGGCAACTCCGAGAGTTAATATAATCAAATTTACTATGGGCGACCCAAATGGAAAATTTGAATATAGGCTTGATTTAGTTTCGAAAGATTCAATTCAGGTACGTCATAACGCTCTTGAAGCAAGCAGATTGACAGTAAATAGGCATCTTGAAAAAAAACTGGGAAAAAAAGGTTACCACTTTAAGCTAAGAGTTTATCCTTTTCATATCCTTCGTGAAAATCCAATTGCAGCAGGAGCAGGCGCAGACAGAGTTAGCAAAGGAATGAAGCAATCATTTGGCAAGCCAATCGGCAGTGCAGCGCAGATAAGTGCAGGACAAAGCATAATGTTCGTTGATGTAAACAAAGCAGACATTCCAGTAGCAAAAACAGCTTTAGAAAGAGCAATTAAGAAACTGCCATGCAAATGCACAATAAAGATTTCTGAAATCAAAGCCTAATTAAGCGACAAATTTTTAATAAAGCCGTCTTTTCTTTTTCGATATGGAATTGCAAAGAGCAAAAGGAACAAGAGATTTTATGCCAGAAGAAAAAATTCTAAGGAATGAAATAGTTTCTACTCTGAAAGCAATGTTTGAACGCTATGGATTTTATCCAATAGAAACACCGATTCTCGAGCGATTTTCAACATTGTCTGCAAAATACGCCGGCGGCTCAGAAATACTTAAAGAAACATTCAAGCTTACTGATCAAGGTGGTAGACAACTCGGCCTTCGATATGATCTTACTGTGCCATTAGCACGATTTATTGCTATGAATCCAACACTGAAAATGCCTTTTAAGCGTTATCAGATCGGCAGGGTTTTCAGAGACGGCCCAATAAAGCTTGGCCGTTACAGGGAATTCTGGCAATGCGATGCTGACATTGTCGGTTGTAAAGACTTAATTGCAGATGTTGAAATTCTTCAAATGGCTCTCGATGCGTTCAATGCGCTTGATTTAGATGTGATTATAAAGCTAAACAGCAGAAAGCTTCTTGATGAAATCTTTTCCTATACAAAGGTTCCTCAAGAAAAGCGCATAGATGCAATACTTTCTATCGATAAACTGGAAAAATTCGGTTGGGATTATGTTGAAAAGGAATTGACAGAACTTGGCTTGAAAGAAGAAACTATTAAAACATTAAAAGATATATTTTCAATCAAAGGCGAAAATAAAGAGATTATTGAAAATCTAAAAAAGATTCTCGGTTCTGATTTAGAAGGACTTAAAGAAGTAGAAGAAATTTTAAGCTATTTTGAAGATGAAAAGAGAATATTGTTTACTCCTTCACTTGCGAGAGGTTTAGCTTATTACACAGGTCCGATCTACGAAGTTTTCTTGCAAAAAAGCGAAATAACAAGTGCGGTTGCTGCAGGAGGCCGTTATGACGAGATGATCGGTAGGTTCGCAAGTGCAAATGCAAAACGCGAAATTCCTGCAACTGGAATAGCTTTTGGCTTGGACGTGATTATGGATGCGATGAAAGAAAAGAGAAAAGAACTACCAAAGACTAAAGCAAGAGTGCTGATCATTCCAATAGGAACAAAAAAAGAAAGTTTCAAGCTTGCGGTTCAGCTCAGAAAGGTAGGAATAAATGCTGACCTTGCAATAGTCGAGCGAAGCATCAAAAAGCAACTCGAATATGCAAACGCACTTAATATTCCCTATGTGATTTTTTACGGAGAAGAAGAATTGAAAAAAGGAAAGATAAAACTCAAAAATATGCAAACAGGCGAAGAAACAGAATTAACTAAAGAAGACTTGATTAATTTACTAAAATAACACCAGAGGTCATACTGCACATTTAGATATCATCGTATTCCTGGATACCTAAGCTACTTAAACGGGCTAAACGAATTCTTTTAAGGCGTTCATCTAAAAGCCTACGAACATCCATTTCTTCATCGTATTGATTTGAGAACTTAGCTCTTTTTCTTTTTCGTGCATTTATTTTCTCTAAAATCTCACCATACCTACCTCTATAATCTATTTCCATTAGTTCGTTATAGTTTTGAATAAGGTTTTCTAGTTTTTCTCTCTTAGGCCCAGAAACGAGTCCTTGCTTTATAAGTGCTTCAAGAGATTTTAGAGAATTTATCCTCATTAAATAGCCTTTTGAATCGCTCCAAACATTAGCACTTACAGCAAAGATTTCTCTTAGCAAACTTGAAATCTGCTTTAGCCAAAAAACACCTCTTTTTTTGCGCAATTCAAATCTTGGAACTACTCTCTCTATATCAGAACGCATAATCCTTCTTATTGTATACCCTACTCTTCCTCTTGAATCGAATGCTCCCCGTAGATAAATCCTCAAAAGAGAACTGCGGCCAATTATTGATTGAGGTGATCCTGTCAATCCATTGGTTTCTCTAAAAATCAATTCGTACAAATTTCCTTTATGTATGCGAAAACGAACATAATAACCGCTATGATTTCGCATATATTCTACTACGATTTCCTCTTTGTTATCAAACAAATAAACAAGCCTTCTAAGACAACGTGTAAAATATACGAGATAAGGATCCTTATTTTGAATGGTTAATTCAAGAATTCTTTTCCATGTTCTCCGTGCTTGAATAAACCCCAATACATAATAAAAACAAGATCGATCTTCTCTATTTAGCTCTTTTATTCTTATTTTACTCATTTTGATATCATACTAGCGTTAATATTGTCGGTTTATCTTTAACCAATATTGTATGTTCTGCCTGACTAACTAAGCCATGCTCCTTATCTACCAACGGTGGAAAGCTTTCAATAGTCTTTTCCTTTAATAATTGAGCCAGAGCAAAATTCACCTGATGTTTTGGAAATTTTTTAGTTAGCCATCTTGTTGTAAAAGGCAGACCTTTTCTTTTTTCAATCTCGCGCAGAATGTTTCTAACAAAGCCGAGCCTGACTGGTTTCTTTTGTTTTAAAGCAAAAATCGTTGGTGGACTGCTTTCATAAACTATGCCTGCTCCGGTTGATGCAAAAGGCTCAATCGCAATCAATTGATTTTCTTCTAGCGTTGTTTTATCGTTATTATCATAATTGGGTATGATCGGCTTTGAATGAATGTTATACTTATCCAATCCATGCCCTGTTAGGTTAACCACAGGTGAAAAACCGTACTTAACTATTGCATCATGTATTGCTCTTCCTAATTCACAAACCTTTACACCAGGTTTTGCAAGACCGATAGCTTCTTTTAAAGCTTCAACTGTGGCTTTAACAAGTTCGTTGTTTTCTTTGCTTAAATCAATTGTCGCTGCATTATCTCCAATATAGCCATCTACATGCACCCCTATGTCGATTTTCACAACCTGATCATCAAATTTTAGATTATCATTTTCTAAAGGACAGAAATGTGCAGCAACGTCATTTAAGCTTATCTGAGCAGGAAAAGCAATTTCACAGCCTTCTTTAATAATGAACTCTTCAACAGCATTGCAAACTTCAACAACAAGTTTTCCTGGCTTAACGAGAGATTTAGCATATTCTAAAGCTTTAGCTGCAATCTGACATGCTTTTTTTAGCTTAGAAAATTCTTCTGATTCTAAATCTATAATCATAATCTAAGAAGAAAATTCTTGCTATTAAAAATTTATTCTTTTATTTCCCAATAACAGATTTCAGACTGAGGAACAATACATAAACGGCTTCCTCTCCTAATGAAGATATAATCGCCGATATTACTAACAATAACTCCATCTATCCGTGAATGTTCTTTTTTAAGTACAACCGTAGCCTGCTTGCCGATGTATTGCCGAAAAGGATATACCATCTGAAAATCATTTTCAACAGCTTCTTGGCTCTGCAATTCAACAATCTGAATTCCATGAAGATAGACAACTCCAGGCACTTTAATTGGTTTTTCGCCTTGAGCACCCAACACTTTTGTCAGGATACTTCCTAAAAGCTCGCCAGTTCTTCTATTATATTCCTTTGGTATCATTCTTACGATTGTATTCGGAAAGCAAATTCGCAATGCTTTTTTCTCTTTAATTGCACGATCAATCAAACCTTCAAGTCCTTGTTTTTCTTCCTGTCCTTTTTCTTCTCCAAATCCGATTCCCATTTTAATATATCACCCCAACTACAACGCCAACTATTTGTTCAAATCTAACTTTCTCTGGATCTTTTACAGGATTATTATCTCCTTTAACTATGAAATAAAATCCTTTTTCATCAACACCTTTTCCAATAACCCTATGCACAACAATACAATCGCATAGCTCAGACTTGTATGAAATAATATCGCCTATTTTTATCTGCGTCGGATCTTTTGGAGTAATCTCGATTGTATTTGCTTCTGCATCAAAAACAGGATCCATTGAATTTGTATCTGTAAACATTGCCCAGCTTGGATTTTCAACATCAATTACAACTTTATCTTGAAAAACATGAATCTGCTCTGGCTTTATCCAATCACTAGGAGAAGGTTTTTCAGGAGCAGCACTGCTAAGAGGAAATTGTGCTTTAGAAAGCTCAGAAAAAGCACTATTTGAAAACCAGCCAAGTAAAAACATTCCTGCTACAAATAACACCAAAAATAACCTTCTTAAAAACACATGCATGTTATTACTCCAAAGTAAGTTTGTAATATAAAAATCTTTTGCTTTTTAAAAGTAGTAAAAAAGAACACGAACAAAACCTTTATATATAAGTTATGAATATATATTCAAAAATGCCAAGACCAAGGCGAAGCAGATGGGTATGGTTTCAACCGCAAGTGACTTACTTTAAGCCAGTAGGCATTCCGCTAGCGCAACTAGAGGAGATCACTATCACTTACGATGAACTTGAAGCTCTTAGATTAAAACATTTGGAAGACTTAGAGCAAAAAGAAGCAGCAAAGAAAATGAAGATTTCCCAGCCTACTTTCCACAGAATAATTGAACAGGCATGCAAAAAAATTGCAGATGCCTTGGTCAATGGCAAAGCAATAAAAATTGAAGGAGGTGAGATAAAAATGGTTCCAGCTCCTGGCTTTGGAAGAGGTCCCGGAAGAGGAAGGGGCGCTGGCAGAGGTAGAGGAAGAGGTTTTGGTAGAATGGGCATTCCTCCAACAAAGTGCGTTTGCCCAAATTGTGGCTACGAAGAAGCAAAAGTAAGAGGCGTTCCATGCAGAAGCAAGAAATGTCCTAAGTGCGGAACCCCTCTAATGGGCGCCTAAAATCTTGGAGGTGAAAAAAATGCGTATAGCAATAAGTTGCGAAGGAAAAACACTTGAAAGTAATGTCGATCCACGTTTTGGAAGATGCGTTCATCTACTCATAGTCGAAGCAGAATCTCCAGACAAAATAAACCTAGTGAAAGTGATTGACAATCCAAATGTAAATGTGGGCGGTGGCGCAGGAATAAGTACAGCACAACTTGCAGCAAATGAAAATGTTGAAGCAATAATCACTGGCAACATAGGTCCAAGAGCATTCGGTGTAATGCAGCAGTTAAATATAAAAGTTTATAGAGCAACAGGAAAAGCAATAGATGCAATCAAACAGCTTTTAGAAGGAAAGCTTGAGGAAATAACAATTCCAGGACCTATGTGGAAATGACTTTAAACAACAATTCCGACGAAATTTCATTTATCAGAAAGAAAAAAGTTGAGGAAATGCTAAAAAGATTGGCATTTAGCCAGCAAAAAGACAAGTTATCAGCTATGCCTATCATTGATCACGCAAACAGCAAAAACTTCAGCTTTAAAGTAATTGAGCGTTCAACGATTTTACCTGTTCTCGTTGACTTTTATGCAGACTGGTGTATGCCGTGCATTATGCTGAGTCCGATTCTTGAAAGATTGGTGCATGCAGAAAATGGAAAAATCGCTCTTGTCAAAGTTAATATCGACGAATCACGCAGCCTCGCAGAAACATACAGTATAATGAGTATCCCTGCGTTAAAGCTTTTCAAAGATAAAAAGATAATAGCTGAACACATTGGTTTTGTTTCTGAACAACAGCTTAAGTATTGGATTGAAAAAGCGCTTCAGAAATGCCAAAAACAATAGCAGTAACAGGCGGAAAAGGAGGAACAGGAAAATCAACAATATCTACTTTACTTGCAATAGGACTTTCAAAAGAATACAGGGTTCTTTTAGTAGATGCAGATGCTGATTGCCCGAACTTGCATATAATCCTCAAAGCAAAAAGAAAACTGTTGAGCGAAGTAAAACAGACAATTCCAAAATGGGATTTTAGTAAATGCATTAAATGTGGAAAATGCTCGCAGGTCTGCAAAGAAAATGCAATAGTATTCGTTAAAGGAAAATATCCTATCTTTGTAAAAGAACAGTGCATTGGCTGTAATGCCTGCAGAATCATATGCCCTACAAAAGCAATAGGAAAAGCAGAACAAAAAATAGGGGCCATATATTTTTCTGAGATAAATTCATTAAATCTGTCAAATCTGCACCTGATTAGCTCAGAAATGCTCATTACTTACGAAGAAACAAGCCCGATTGTGAACGCATTAAAAAAAGAGGTGTCAAAGTTCAAGGATAAGTATGACTTTGTCATAATCGATACAGCAGCTGGAACTCATTGCAATGTTATCTCAGCATTGCTCGGTGTTGACTTTGCTCTTGCTGTAACAGAACCAACGCCATTAGGAGCACACGATTTAAGTCTAATCCTTTCATTAACTAAAAAGCTTAACATTCCTGCATTTGTCTTGCTGAACAAGGCAAACATGGCAAAAAGCAAAGCAGAAGAAATCAAGTCGATAGCAACGCAGTTTAACACAGAAATCGTTTCAGAGATACCTTATGATAAGAAAATATTTGAGGCATATTCATCTGCAAATTTGGAAAAAATGCCAGAAAGCTTATACAAGCCCCTAATCGACTTTATAAAGAAAAAATGAAAACAATAACAGTAAGCTCTGGAAAAGGCGGCGTAGGAAAGAGCTCGATTACAGCAATAATTGCTTTATATCTTGCAAGAAAACAAAATAAACAAATTGTTTATGCAGACTGCGATGTTGATGCGCCAAATGCGCATATTCTTCTTAATTTAAAAGAAAAAGATTTTTACGAAAAAGAAGAAATCTTTGCAAGCGAAAAAGCAACGCTGATTGCTGAAAAATGCATTCACTGCAGGAAATGCGTTTCAGAAGATATATGCAACTTCAATGCAATCTCATGGAATAAAGAAAAAAACATACCTGAGTTCAACAAATATCTTTGCGAGGGTTGCGGCTCATGCTCTTTGATTTGTCCAGCAAAAGCAATAGTTCTGAAAAAAGTAAAAAATGCAACTCTCCGCATCGCAAAAACAAGCTATGGATTTCCGCTCGTCACAGCCCAGCTTGAAATAGGAGAAAGCGGAAGTGGAAAAATAGTTACTGAAGTAAGAAAAAGAGCAGAAAAGCTTGCAGAAAAAAACAAAGCAGATCTAATTCTAATTGATGGCGCTCCTGGCATAGGCTGTCCTGTTATTGCTTCAATCCAAGGAACAGATTATATAGTAGCAGTTACAGAGCCGACTCCTGCAGCATTGCACGACCTCTCAAGATTGATTACTCTTGCTAAATATTTTCAAGCGAAAACAGGCATCATCATTAATAAATATGACCTAAACTTAAAAATGACAGAGAAAATTGAAACATATGCAAAAGAGCAAAACGCTCCTTTGCTTGCTAAAATCCCATACGACGAGCGTTTTATAAAATCTTTAGTCTGGCAAGACGAAATATTGCTTCAAACCTTATCTGAAACATATGTGCCAGATATATTGAAAGCTATCAAGTCTATTCAATCTTTTTCAATATAATCTCAGCCTTTCCTATTGCATGTTCTTTCAGTTCAAATCCAAGGTCGTTCCATTTTAAGCCAGAAAGATTCAGCTGTTTTTCGAGTTCAGCAGAAAATCGCGGCAAGATTGGCTGCAGCAAGATTGCAAGATTTTTAACAATATTAGCACAAATGCTTACAGCTTCATGTGCTCTACAAGTATCTTCTTTTATTGTTTTCCATGGCTCTTCTTTTTGAAAATAAGCATTTCCAAGCGATGCAACTTTAAGAATATGCTTGACAGCATCTCTAAAGTTCAATTCTTTGTAGTATTCTTTAATCTTGTTAAATTCTTTTTTGCATTCAGTTATTACATGATGGTCTTCTGAAAAACTTCCAATAGTAGATGCAAAATTCTTATTCAAAAATGATAGAACCCTGTAGCAGAAATTTGCAATGTTTCCGATCAGCTCTGCGTTGATAAAATGCTTGAACTCATCTTCAGAAAAATCCACATCGCCCAATTTTTTGCTTACCATGCTTGCATAATAGAACCTGAGAAATTCTGGCTCTTTAAACCGTTCAATAAATTCTCTTGCAAGAATAAATGTTCCTCTGCTTTTGCTCATCTTTTCTTTTTCAACTGTTACCATTCCATGAACGTAGATCGCTTTTGGCAGATTGAATTCTGCACCCATCAACATTGCCGGCCAAAATAAGAAATGAAAATAAACTATATCCTTTCCAATAAAATGAATAATCTCGCATTCATCATTCTTCCAGTAATCCTTAAAAACATCAAGCCCTGTTTTTTTGCAGAATTCTTCTGTAGCACTGATATAACCTATTGGAGCATCAAACCAGACATAAAAGAATTTGTCTTTTGCATTAGGAATTTTGAATCCAAAATAAGGTTTATCTCTGCTTATACACCAATCTTTTAAGCTCTCCTTAATCCAGTTTTTCACATAGTTTACAATCTCTGGTTGCAATTCCTTATTTTGCAAAAGCCAATCCTTAAGCTTGTCTGAAAAAGCAGAAAGTCTGAAGAAAAAATGCTCGCTTTCTCGCTTTTCAGGTTTTGCACCGCAAATAGCGCATCTCGGCTCTTTCAACTCGAATACATTGTAAGTCGAACCACATTTCTCGCACATATCGCCGTATTGCTCAGGAGCACCGCATTTAGGACAAATTCCTTTAACAAACCTATCAGGCAAAAAACGCTTGCATTGCGGACAGTACATAACAAAAATCGGCTTTGTGTAAATATAGCCTTTTTTTCTTAATGTTTCAAAAAATAGATTTGTGAATTTTTCATTGATATGTGTATTGGTATGCGAATAGCTATCAAATGAAATTAAAAATTTAGAGAAATCCTCTTTATGCTCTTGGTGAAAACGCATTGCAAAGTCCTCTGGTTTCATTCCTTGCTTTTCAGCATTAACCTGAATCGGTGTTCCGTGCATGTCATCAGCGCATACATAAATGACATCCTCTCCAATCAATCTTAGAAATCTTACAAATATATCTGTTTGGATATATTCTAGCAAATGGCCAATATGCAGAGGACCGTTTGCATAGATAAGCGCTGAAGTTACAAGATATTTTTTCTTTGTCATGGAAAATATCCCTCAATATCCTTCATCTTTTTAGCTAAAGGAATCTTCTTTCCGCAATGCTCGCACACAAAGACATATGCCTTTGTCCCTTTGAAATTCTTTAATTTATACTCTGTTGTTGTTTCACCACTTTTGCCGCAGAAAGGGCATGTATATTTTATTTCGATCTTTAAATTTTTATCAATCTCTGAACAAGGTACTTTATAACCGCAAACAGGACAAACGTATTCCTTTGCTTTTTTTTGTATCTTTCCTTTAACAATAGGCTTTCTAAGATACCCTTTTCCGCACTTAGGACATTTCGGCCTGTAAACCCAGGCTTTAACCTGTCCTTTGCTTCCCAGCGTTCTGTTTGTAAAATAAAAACATTCTTCCATGCTTTTTGGTTCTCGCAATGTCATGCTTTGCTCAGAGAATAAATGATTTATAAAATTTCCTTTCGTTTTAGCTCAATAGATAATGCTTTAGCATCAATTCTTGGATTGAACGGGCATTTGACATATTCAAATCCGTTTGATGCGCAAAACTCTTTTAATGCTTTAAGCTCATTATCATCTTTAAAGCGTACACAGACATTTATTCCTAGCTTATCGCTATGAATAACTTCAAAACCTTTAGCTGCGAGCTCTTTTGCTATCTTTTCTGCAAGTTCGTGTAGCTTTTTATATCTTTCATTTGCTCTGCTTATTAGAGAATACAGTTTATTTTCCATGCAGCAAAAGTTCGTTTTGAATATTCTGAAAACATCTCTGAATTCGCTAAGCTTATAACGAGAACTTCCAATAAATCCACCGTATCCAAGATTAATAATCTTCCATCTTCCAAAACTTGAAAATATAAAATCTGCGTAATCTGAAAAATCGTTTCTGCTGCCTATGCTTCCTGTTATATCAAGACAAAGCAAACAATTATTCTTATTGCATGTATTCCAGATATCTTCTACTGGCTGAGCTACAAAATATCCTCCTGGATTTTGGTAAATCATGCAGGAATCTTCACCAGCGTGATTTTCAAGTATTTCTGGAATGATAAGTGCTTCTTTAGTCTTTAAACTAATGATATCAAAATCTAAGAGTGATGCATATCGTTTAAAGCCGAACCACCCTCCTTGATCAGGAATTATTACTTTGCGTTTTCCTAACTTTCTTGCTATAGCTAAAAAAGAGAAGATCGCTGAATCCCCGCATGGAAGCAATCTTACTGAGTTTGCTCCAGTTAAAGCTTTTATCAACTGAATAGCTTTCTCCATACTCAATAATTTTCCACAAATTTTTTAAATTATTTTCCCTTATGAATGTCCGAATGAAAAAAAGAGGTAGATCAAGCTTTGAATTGCGCAGTCTAGTTATTCCTCTGTTAGCCCTCATTGCTTTTACCATTCTCTTTTTCCTTGCTGGAAAATATTTCTTTCCAGAATTCTTTTCAACAGGATTTTTTGTTTATAGTGTTCAACCTCCAGGTGAATTTAAATCATCTGAAACAATTACGACATGTCCTTATACAATCACAACATCAGGAGAATATAATCTTACGAGTGATCTATCATGTGGCGTAGGAAACGGAATCACCATAGACGCAGATGATGTTGTTTTAGATTGTTTAGGCCATAAGATAACCGGCTTGGATAACAACTCTGGAATTTATGCATATAAGCAGAACAACATAACCGTCAAGAACTGCGTTGTCGAACATTTCAAAAGAGGGATATTTTTTATAAACGTCACTGATTTTAATATAGAAAGTTCAACATTTGCAAATAATACTCAAAGAGGGATAAACTTTTATTTGGGAGTTAAAAATGGAATAATACTAAATTCAAAAGCAATTAATAATTCTTATTATGGTGTTAGGATATCAAAACTTTGCGATAATCTTACCTTTGATAACATTACTGTAATTGGTCCACATTCTCGTGGTTTTTGGATTAATAACTCAGCAAATATTACTATTAAGAATAGCGATTTCATCGACAATCGTAAACACATTTTTATTGAAAGCCATACTAAAGATGTTTTTATTGATGATTGTGAATTTAACCAAGGAGACTATGGGATACATTTTGCGGGGGGACAAATAGAGAAAATTTATGTTAAAAATTCACAGTTTCATACTACTTATGAAAAGGGAATTAATGTTAAAAAAGGATTGAAGAATTCATGCATCAATAATTCTTTATTTCAAAACTCATGGATTAATTTCAAAAATTCAGACAATATATTGATATTTAATAACACACTAAACGGTTCCGGTATAACTATTGATTCTTCTAAAAATATTACTCTTCGGAATAACACAATACAAAACGCTTTTTTAGAAGCGATTAAAATTGAATCCACAGACACGCAAACACAATCGATAAACATCGTCAATAATTCAATTGTTAATGTGTATGGAACAATTAATGAGTTTGGAAAAGGCATATATGTAAAAGATGCAAATTTGACCACAATCACGAACAATTATTTCAATAACATGTCAACAGCGATCTATTTAGATTCCTCTTCCGATAATCAAATAAAATCAAATTCTATCACTGCATCCAGATATGGAATTTACGGGATTAATATAAGTTCCGATGTCTTTGAAAATAATGAAATCAATGCAGAGAAAAGCTGCATTAATATAAATGGAGGTATTTCCAATAACATCAAAAATAACGTGCTACAAAACGCATTTTCCTGTATCTTATTAAAAACTTCAATCCACGATGTAATTAATGCCACCAACACAACAAATTGTTATTATGGCGCCCTTATACATGAATCAGAAGACGTTTTAGTAGACAGAGCTTTGTTCGAGGATGGTGTTTTTGGTATTTTATTAATGAACTCTACACATGTCCAAATCACAGAAGCTACAATAAACAATAATGACAAAAATGGTGTTGCATTTGAGCTTAAAAGCTTCAATAATTCATTATGGTATTCTAATATAACCAATAACCAAGGCCATGGCGTTAGGCTTAATTTCTTCACTCATCACAACACAATCAGCAATAACACAATCACAAACAATGCAGGCTATGGCATATACATGGATTTCTATGCCACAAATAATACGATTCAATATAACGATTTATCAGGAAATACTCAGGGAACTTACTATGAAGGAGACTTCTGTACTGGCAATACATTTACTGGGAATACTCCATAATTTTAACTACTTTATAGTAATAATAAACCGAAAGATTTATAAATGAAAAGAATATTCTAGTGTTAAAATGACAGATCTAAACCCAGTTCAAATATATGAAAAAATATCTAGAAATTATGTTAAAAGAATCTCCGAAGCAGTAGAAAGATTTATGGGGGGCGAGGATATTTACAAAATAAATGCATACGTTTTAGGTTTTCCAACTCAAACGGATAATAGGACAATTGATTTTGTTCTTTCCCAATTCGATGAACAAAGACAAATTCCAAAATTAACAGAAGAAGCAAAAAAAACCACAGATCCCCTAATTAAAATAGCACTACTCTACCAGGCATTCATTTCAGTAGCATCTTATGCAAGAGATAGGGACGTGGAACAGAGCCTTGGTTGGAGGGAAATTATTGCCTTAAATAAAGCAACAATATCTAAACTAATTGAAAATGGACTCCCGGCACAGTTAGCAGCAAAACTCTCAATAGGCGAGAAAATACAGATAGCATATGGTGACAGAACTGATGATGTAATAAACGAGTACAAAAAAAAGCTAGTCGAAAGAGTAGCAAATTCGGAATATAAACTAGCAGCATAAAAATGCTCGCTCAGGGAGCAGAGGCGGTTCTGATTAAGGAAGGAGATAAGGTTGTAAAGATTAGACAGCCAAAGGACTATCGAATAGAAGAAGTTGATCTTCAATTCAGAAAGCAAAGAACAAGGCGTGAAGCAAAAGTAATCCAAAAGCTTACTGAGGCAGGAATTCCAGTGCCAACACTTTTTTCTTTTTGCGATAAAGAAATGCGCATAGAAATGGAATTTCTAGCAGGAAAAAAACTCAGAGATTGCTTTGAAGAAAATCCTATCAATTATGCTAAAGAAGTAGGAAAACTAATAGCTCAAATCCATAATCTTGGCATAATTCACGGTGATTTAACAACATCAAACATGATCCTAAAAGATAATAAAATCCATTTCATAGATTTTGGACTGAGCTTTTTTTCACATAAAGTAGAAGATAAAGCCGTAGACCTACATCTTTTTAGACAAGCCCTTGAAAGTAAGCATTACACTGTCTGGCAGGAAGCATTCCAAGCAGCACTTGAATCTTATGCTAAGCATGCAAAAGATGCAGACCTCACGCTGAAACGTCTTGAAAAAGTCGAAAAGAGAGGTAGACATAAACAAAAAGCAGAATAAAAATTAAAATGAATCAGAAGAATCATAACTACGGACTTCCAACAATTTTATCTGGAATTGGACTTTCAGCCATTTATGCTGTAGGAAAAGCCACTCATGCAATTCCTCAAGAAATAATAGACTTACTTGGATTTTCTTCACTTTCAATAGTTAGCCTTGGCTTAGATATGCTGCTATTTCCAGAACAAGCCGAAAAACCAAAACAAATTGATATCGCAGATAGAATAAAAATCTCATTGCACAACCACAGCGAATTCTCTGATTACTCAACAAACTATTCAAAGATTCCTGTGCTTCTAAGGGAAGCTTTTAAGCAGCTTACCAATGCTGAAAAACCGGGAGTTCTTGCAATAACAGATACAAGCAATGATTTTCTTTATAGAAACTTTCAAAAGATCTTGTCAGAATTACCAAGCAGATACGCACTAGATTATTACTCAGATAGGCTAGCAATTATCCGGGATAGAAAAACAGGAAATCATCTTTATCTACTACATGCTATTGAATTTCACGAACCAGAAGGCCATATCTTAGGAATAGGCATAAATCAACAACCAAAGATTTACAACAGCCCTATTGACAATGCTAAGCAAGTCAAAGAAATGGATGGCATAGCAATAGCGGCACACCCTTTTGCTGTAGCTTTTGGAGGTTGTGGAAAACAAAAACTCGATGAGCTTCTTGAAAAAGAACTCATTGATGCTGTTGAAGTTCATAATAGCCAGTGCATAAGATTAGTTC
>QMQQ01000013.1 GCA_003648985.1 Candidatus Woesearchaeota archaeon
ACATAAACAAGTCCTCTCTCTCCGTTTTTAAATGAAAAAGCTCTTTCGCTTAATGAAGCACACCGTTCTTCTAATTTTCTTTTATGCATTTGCCAATATCTATTTTCACTTCTGCAAGGATACACTAAGAACAGCACATAACATTCAACTCCAGGGTTAGCTTCTTTTATTCTCGATAACTCTTCTAGATCTTCCAGAATACTATTTATATTCATCGTAATCGGCCTTGTCTTTTTCTTAGCCAAAATTCCTTTATAACTGGTGTTTACTGTTTTTAGTTCAACGCACAGGCCGGTATTTCCACTCTCAGAAAAAAGATCAACTTGATGTCGTTCTTTATTGATGGAATACAGTTTTTCAGGCTCAACTTTATATCCGAGCTCAGAAAAAATCCTTGCCAATTCAACCTTTACCCATCCTTCGAATTTCGCTCTTTCTTCTGCAAAAATAGCGCATCCGCTGTGCTGCGAAATCGTATCAATCAATTTACTAACTATCTTATCAAGCATTTTTTAATCATAAAAATTTTTAAGATATTCTTCTATCTCTTTTGCTTTTGCTTGATCTTCATCACTTCTTTCTTTAAGATAGTCTATCAAATCGTATACATCAACGAGAGAATATACTTTAACTCCTGTTTCTTTTTCAAATTTTTCTTTACTGGCTTCGCGTCTGTCTAAACAAACAAAAATTCCAATCGGATTTCCGTCAAGCGATCTTACGATTTCAATTGCTTCTTTTTTAGTTCCACCAGTTGTAAAAACATCATCAACAATCATCACATTTCCATGAACATGACCTATGCATACGCCACCTTCTCCATGCATCTTCGCTTCCTTCCTATCATAGGCAACACTTGGTCGATCTCCAGTCATTGCTGCATAATGCATTGCAGTTAATGTCGCTAAAGGGATTCCTTTGTAAGCCGGACCAAAGAAACAATCCACTTTTATTCCCCTTAGCCTGTCGGCAATGCTGTGCGCTATCGCATCCAAATAAGTTACATCTTTTAACAGCTTTCCTATATCTACAAAATAAGGAGCTTCTCTTCCGCTTTTAAGCTTAACCTTTCCAAACCGTACAGCTTCGCTATCAACAAGAATTTTGATAATACCTTGCTTTTCCATTTTAAAAAATTCAAAAATCAGATATTTTTAAAGTTTTTCAAGTTCGGCTTTATAAAAATCTGATTTCGTTTAATTTTTCTCTTTTTTAGCAACTGGATATCTTTGTCCTTGCACACATTTGCAACAAGAGTGTACATTGGCACAAATCCCCCCGAATATTGAGAACAGTCCCCAAAACAAAGGTTTTGTTAGAATCCCTACAAAAGTTGGTTCACTTACTGGCAAAAGATACATACCCCAAGTAAACAAAAAACAGCCCAATACTATACAAAAATGTCCAAATACGGCGATTTTCTTTTTGATCATTTTAACGCCTCCTTTCGCAATAATTGTTTGTAACCTTTTTAATATTTAATCTTTGGCAGGCGATTTACATAACTTCAGTCTTGTTTTTCAAGCTCTGCCAAATTAATCATATCACTTCTGAAATCGCTTAATCTTGGGCATGCGCAGTTAATCCAGCTTTGAATAAAAGGAAAATTCTCTTTTTCAATCTCGCTTATTTCATCACCGATAAACAGATAAGCTTTTTTTCCCATTGCTTCAACCTTTTCTTTTATCTTTTCTGCTTCTTCAATTCTACATTGACCGGGCTTTATCGAAGTTATTATTCCAACAACATCACTTGCATAAAATCGTTTTACTGCTGCTATCCTCTTACGCTTAAAATCCCTAACGCTTCCATCATTTTCGTCTATCACATAAAAGCTCTTGCCGATAGGATTCAAAACAAACACCTTTTTTCCTGTGTTTAGAAAAACACCAATTGGATGAAACCTCCCACTTCCAACATAGAGAAAAGCATCTACGCGATCAGCAACAGTTTCTGCACAACCAACATCACAGCCTAAAATAGAGCCGCACTTAATAACAGATTTTCCAGCATTCTCCAAACAGCGCTTTACAGAATCAATATCCTTTTCATGCTGTACAACCCACACAAGCCCTATTTTTTCAGGCAATCGTTCAATGTTTTGTTCAATCAAATTCTGAAAAATCTCTTGCGAAACTTCCACATAAGCAGGAATAAAAATCTTCTTCATTTTTCTATTTTAGCGAACCAACAAACCATAATAAAAATTTCTTTTCCACATGTTTTTCTTAACCCTACGACACAATTCGTGCGCATTTCTTGCGTCAATATGTTTTCTGTACAAATCCTTAAACCAATCTAAACCATTACCTCTTGCTATCTCTATTTTAACATAATCGTTTTTTTCAGTACAATCGTCGCAAAATATCAAACCATTTTTTTCAATATTTGCATAAGGATTGAAATCCTTAGGAAAAGGACTCTCTGGAATTTTTTTTCTTACTGCTTTGCGTTCAACAAGCAATGGAGGATATCCATTCCAGCAAACAAATCTGATTCTTTTGCTTCTACCTTTCTGGTTTCTTCTGCTTATAAACTCAACAGCAACAGTTTCATATTCCGTGCCTTGAAACTCTATCACAAAACCATTATGCCGATATCCTTGATCGTAAAGCCTGTTTGCAATACTTTCAAAATAATCTTTAAGTGGTTTAGGTGTAAATTTCCCCTCTGTATCAGAAAAAATATTTTTCGTAACAAAAACATAAAATCCAGCATTGTACAGATTCTCTTCAAACATATACCGAAAGAATTCATCATATACAGCGACTCCTTTTCGTCGAATAATTGCCCTATCGATATCAAACAGCTTTCTTCCAAGAATGTGTCTATCTAACAGAAAGAAAGCAATAGTCATATCATCTACAAATTCGGGCTTTAAAAAAGTGCGAACTTTACTATTTGTTTTATTAAGTACTGTCCTCAAACCCTCCACTCTTTTTGGATACTGCAATGCATAAAGCAGTAAAGCCATTGCATGCATGCAAAAAAAATCAACATGCTTTGGCCCTCTCTTCAAACCATTGAAATAGTTTTCATTGCATTGGCATTCCACTTTCCAATTAGTTTGGTCTGTTCTGTAGGCATAAATAGAAACATTATAATCATTGCCTCGTGTTTTTCTCGGAACAGCGCCAGCTAAGCTGCCTCTTGTTGCTTTTGCTCTAATATCTTCAAACGATCTTTCCCAGAATTTTACAACCCCTTCATGCTCTTGTTTGATCCTTTCCCTAACATATTTCGCTGGATTACCTTCTTTTTTAAGCATTTGCTCAAGTTTTTTCGCCTTCCTTTTTCCAATATCGTTTTTTCTTGCAACAAACCATCGATTAAAGTATTTATTAACTATCCTCTCCAATTCACTTGCTGGCATAAGCAAAATTTTAGCCTGAATCATTGAGGTCGGCGGCAAATAAACAAAAGAATCGCTTGCATGAAATCCAAGCCCATAGCGCCTTCCGCATAAGCCAAGAGTGACTTGTCCTTTTTTCATCTTCAAACAAATTATCAAACAAACACCCCTTTATTAGAAGAAAGCATGGATTTTAAATTTATCTGCTTGCATCAGCCTGCCTTTCAAGTTCATACTTTTTCGTTATAGCATTTGACTGCGGACTGCATTCATAAGCAGCAACAATTTCATTTGCTAAGCTTTCTGCAATACCTGTCTTTGTATTAAAACATTTATGATATGCCCCTTGTGCAATATGCCTTAAAGCAAGGTCAACCCTTCTCTGCGGAGCGCAATCAACTGCTTTAGGATATCTCGCACCGCCGTACTCAATAGCAATAACCTCATCCCTTGGAGCAGCATTTTCCAAAGCCTTAACAAAAATTTTCATAGGATTTTCTCCTGTTTTCTTTGCAATAATTTCAAATGCTTCTTCTACAATTCTATAAGCATTCAGCCACTTTCCAGTAAATTTGTAACTCGTTTTGAAATGCTTTTTTCCTTTATGTCCGCTAACCATAAGTTTGTTAATCAATCTTTCAACAATAAATGCTTTATTTTTGTAAAATCTTTTACCTGCATATCGTGCAAAACTTCTCGGTACTATTTTTGGTTCAAGATTAATATATTTAACAAGTCCCTTATCTTCAACTTTAATACCTTCCATACTCCATTTTCCAAATATTTTTGGTTTTTCAGACATTTTCTAATTATTATCTTCTCGCCTTTTCAATCTTTCCAGCAAGTAAAGCACTTAAAGATTGATCATTAACCGCAACAACCTTCCATCTAACACCAGGAATGTCTCCTTTTGCTCGACCCATCTTTCCGCCAATAAACTCGACAGTTACCTCATCATGTTCATCAATGAACTTTGTTGCCCCACTACCAGGAACAAATGCAGTAATCTGCCTACCATTCTTAATAAGCTGTACCCTAACACATTTTCTCATCGCACTATTCGGCTGTTTTGCTTCAAGTTGCACTTTTTCTAAAACTATGCCTTTAGCTATCGGAGCTCCTTCAAGCGGGTCGCTTTTTTCTTTAAGTCTGAAGATTCGCCTAATGTATTTTCTATCGTGGCGTCTACCTTTTTTCCTTTTCTTCCTTAACTTTTTACCGGCGAATAACCCTCTTGATTTTTTTGCCATGTTCGGATTTTTTTATTCTTTGATTTAAAAATTCTTCGGTATTTTAATCTCCTTCACATCATTAAAAAATCTTTTGACGATTTTCTCTGCTAGTCTGAGATTTTCAGCGTTCTTTCCAATCATTTTTCCTCTTTCGTGCTTATCTTTTGGCATTACTAAGACAGCGCCATCCTTTTTCTCAACGCGCTCAATCTTGCACGGAAAAAAAACATTTATGATGAACTGCTCAAGTTTATCGCTGTATTCCACTATTTTTATTTTTTTGTTTATTGTTTTCTCAATCTTATCTACATTCCTTGCCTTTACACCAAGCGCTTTTCTAATATCTCCTTTTTTAACAATAAAAATAATTTTGTCTTTGTGCTCAAAGCAATCCTTTACTCTGGCTCCAGTTAACGCTTCAAAGATAGAAATAAAACGCATAGATTTAATGTCATATTTTATTTTCATTTACTTCCTCCGCGCTTTTGTTTTTGTCTTCACTTCTTTTTTAATACCAAGAACAGCAATAAAGAAAGGTTTTCTACAAAACATACCAAGTTCTTCGTTAGTTTTATTTAGTTTGCTAACTTTACATTCAGAAAGTTTAGCTAAATATTTAACTTCATTTGCAATTTCTGCCGGACAGTTCGAAGCCAAGTATACTTCCTTGACCTCGCCCCTCTTTAAACTTTTTACAACCCTTTCTGCACCAATGATTGCATTGTTTTCATCAACAGCCTTTCTTATATCTTTCAATGCCATTTTTATTTCAGCTTTGTAACAAGCCCTGGAAGACCAGTCCCAATTGGAACAGGCTGATTTACCATAACATTTTCAACAACCGAGCTAAGTTTATCTTCCTCTCCAATCAAAGCAGCATTTATCAAATGCTTTATTGGCGTTTCAAAACTTGCTCTCGCTAAGACACTTGCTTTTTCACTAACAACACCATACCTCGTTATCCCTTTTATCTTTCCTGTAGCGCACATCATATCAGCAACAAGCATTATATGTCTTATATCAACATTCAAACCCTGCGACTCCATTACTTTCATAACCTCATTAATAATTGCTTCTCTCGCTGCTTCTATTCCCAAAACAGCAGCGATTTCGTGAATATCATTTGTTATTGTTCTTTTTTCATCAACTTCCGGCATCCGCAAGATTTCTTTTAGGTTTGATCCAGCTGTTATAATAATATATTCATCACCTCTCTTCACCACAAGAACCTGCTTTATTCCTTTAATCCCTTTAATAAAAACATTCTTCATCTTATCTTTAAGTTTGTAAAGTTCGAGAAGTCCTGCTTCCTTTTTTAATTTAATTTCCAGCCCCCTTTCACTTTCTTTTACAGAACCAACTTTTACTTGTTTTTTGACGGCTTTTATTATAGTACCTAGACTTATTTCAAGGTCACGCATCTTTTCCTTGTCTATGGAAATCTCAACAACCATTCTTCCAACATCAACGTCAAATTCTTTTGCTAATTGTCCAAGCTTTGTTTCTCTTATCGAGAGGGCAATCTTTTTTATGTCCTTTCCTTTGTTATAAGGCGACTTTAGATATATCTCCATCATTGGTGTTTGAATTTCCTTTCTACCGTCAAGGATCTCGATTATTCTCGGCAAACCAATAGCGACACTCATTTCAGCAACACCAGCAAAATGGAATGTGTTGAGTGTATTGTGGGTGATTATTCCTTCACGCGTTGTAAATGTTTCCAAACCGGGCACAGAGAAATCATATACATACCTGTGCTCAGTATCGATATATTCAATTTCTTCTATTTTATCCCAAATTACATCGGAGTAGAACATTCGACGCATTATCGTCAGTTCCTCTTTAATATCAATATTCTTTTCTTTGGCAAGCTTTTCAAATAACTTCATATATCTAAACAAAGTAGTTCTTCCGATCCTCTGCCTTTTAGTAAAGTTATTTACATACCTTGTTGGATATCCAAGTTTTTTTGCTGTTCTGTAAAAGAGATCTCCGAAGCCACTGATCATATCAGTATAATCACATGATTTTTCATTCCAGAATTTCTTTGCCATCTCTACCAATTTTTCTAATGCAGCAATCTTAGAAGGAATGCTGGATCCAATCTTTGCTAAAAATATGGGTGCATATTTATATGGAATAATTAACCAATGAAATCCTTTCTTATCTTTTACCTTGAATGAGAAAATCCTAAATCTTGACAGTAAAAGAGCAATCCCATCTATCAGCTTTTTCGACGATGAACAAACCCTTATCATTTTTCTATCGACATGCATGTTTCCATCACCATCGAAGTAACCTTGAAGTAATCCTGCAACAAACGAATCGTTCGCGCTAAATGCAAATTCAGGAACCTTTTTTTCTTTACTGCAACTTCCGCATATCGCTGAAATAAATTTTCCTAAGAATGTAGAATATATCGCAAGCGTTCTGCTTGGCCCATATGCTCCAAGCTCTATTTTATCAGCATAGTCAACTCCAACCCTTTCAGCAAACTTCTTTACACGCTGGATGTAGCCTTCATCAATATTCGAGATTCCTACATAATGTTCGTTTCCATAACCTTCAGCGAGATATGCTCCTATGAACCAACCACTATTCCAGTCAAGCGGAATGACATTTTTAATAGGTTTGCTTCTTCCCTTTTTGCAAAGCACGCCGTTTTCCACGTACGCGAACTCATCATTTATAAAATCGCTTATTCTTAGAGATTCTCTGTAATGGCCCTTTTCCAAAACAAAGTTATTTATAACAGGCAATCTATCACCAAACTTTAATTCGCTTCCTTTTATTGGAACAATTTCATTATCTTTCCTTATCACAAACGAATGATTATCTGTACATACAATTTCCCTCCCAGACGCTGTTCTTATCCTCATCAATTTTCTTGGCGCTTTATGTCTACTGCATTCTATGACTCTTTTCCATTCGATCTTTTCATTCTTGTTTAAACTCGGAACATACAGCTCAATGTCATGCAACGGAACGATCTCGCTTTCTTCACTTATTTTATAACTTCCTTTGAGTTCAATTAATTCATCTATTAATTCGCCTATCTTGACGATCATCACCCGCTTACCTATTCGAACAATAACTTCTGTATCATACGAAGTAGACATCTGCGTACCGGGTTCACCAATACTCTCAGCGGCAACAAGACCAACGCATTCGCCAGGAGCAACGCAAGAAGCAAGATATTCTTCTTTCAATTTCTCAAGTGCGGCTTTCAGTTTAGTTTTACCGAGCTTTGCTTGCTGAATCTCTTCGATAATGCTTGGCGGCAGTATTTTTGCATAGTCTTTAAATTCTTTTAAATCAGACATTTGATATCACCGATTGAACATTTATTTTTCCACCCTCGCTTTTTGATACATCAATGCCATCTTCACCGTAAGTAAATTGAATTATATTACCACCGGCCTCTCTCACCGTTCCGTCGTATTCAACTTTCAAGTCTTGCAAAGCATTAGCTAATCTTCTATACAAATAACCGCTCTTTGGCGTTCTAAGTGCGGTATCCATTAATCCGTCTCTTCCTGTTATCGCCGCAAAGAAAAATTCATGGGGCAGCAAACCTTCCTTATAACTACTTCTGATAAATCCGTGTGCAGCAGGACAAAGATCATGCTTTCTAAAGCAGGACAAAGTTCTATGCTTATAGCCACGTTCAATCCTCTTTCCTCTTAACGCCTGCTGCCCAACTGTTGCACTCATTTGAGTTAAATTAAGGTAATTTCCCCTTGCACCGCTTTCAGCCATAATCTGGAAAAATGAGCCAGAAACATATTCTCTTATCAACTCACCAACCTTATTTCTTGCCCTATTCAACAATTCCAAAATCTTCAGCTCAACAGTTTCTCGCAAAGTTCTACCAGGATAAACTTCAAGCATTCCTTGCTGATATAAACCTATTACATTCTCAGCTTCTTCCTCAGCTTTGTCGAGAATCTCTTTCACTTTCAGTTTAATTTCCTCTGGCAGATCCGCATCAGCCAAACCAGCAGTAAACCCATACTTTAGTAATACTTTAATTCCAAGTCTGAACATCAGGCCTATTATTTCAACAGTCCTTTCAGGACCATATCTTTTGTGTAACGCCCTTAACATCAAGCCAGCTTCCGGACCAAGGCAGCCTTTGTCCATTACTCCTTTAACCAGTTTGCCATCTTTTATTATTACCTCATAATCGCCTTCTTCATTAACACCTTTTGAACTACCAACAAAACAAAAGTCCTTTGGAAATATGCAACTGAAAACCTCTTTTCCAAAAACAAATTCCTTGTTCGGCAATCTGCTAAAGTCTTCAACACCAATGCTGGCTAAAAGCTCAATAGCTTCTGTTCGTTTTAGCTTCATTCCTTTTGTTAGCAAGTAATTACCGCTGATTGCATCTTGAATACATCCCATGATTGCTAAACCATACCTCGGTGAAATCAATTGCGTCGGAATCGCAATAAGCTCCTTAGCTTCTGCCCTTGCCTCTTCTGTTTGAGGTATATGCAGATTCATCTCATCCCCATCAAAATCAGCGTTGTAGGGATGACAAACAGCAGGATTCAATCTAAACGTTTTATAAGGTAAAACTTTTACTTTGTGTGCCATCATACTCATCCTATGCAGAGAAGGTTGTCTATTGAACACAGCAATATCCCCATCAAGCAAATGTCTTTCAACTGCGTAACCAGGAGCAAGTTCTTCAAGCAACTGTTCTTTAGTTTCATCAGTAATTTTTTTCCTTTTTCCATCAGGCCTTATAACATAATTTGCTCCAGGATACTTTGTTGGGCCAGCCTCAACAAAATGCTTTAGATATTCAATGTTCCACTCAGTAGCCCTTTCTGGTATTGTTAGCTTCATTGCGACAACCAAAGGAACACCGACTTCATCAAGCATAAGCATTGGATCAGGACTTATTACTGTTCTTGCACTAAAGTTTGTTCTCTTTCCAGCAAGATTGTGTCTTATTCTTCCTTCCTTACTTTTGATTCTTTCAGTTAATGTTTTCAGAGGATGTCCGCTTTTGTGCCTTGCAGGAGGAATCTGTGCAATGGTATTATCAAAATAAGTTGTAACATGGTACTGTAACAGCTCCCACAAATCATCAATTATTATTTCAGGTGCTCCAGCATTTATATTCTCAAATAATCGCTGATTAATCCTAACTATATCACCGAGTTTATGCGTTAAATCATCTTCACTTCTTTCGCCAGTCTCAAGCGTAATGCTCGGCCTCATAGTTACCGGCGGTATTGGTAAAACGGTAAGAACAGCCCATTCGGGTCTCATAGCTTTTGGATTTATTCCAAAAATCGCAAAGTCTTCATCTGGAATTTTCTCGAGCCTTGCCCTTATCTCAATCGGACTCAGCTTCTTTTCATTCTCTAAAAAAGTTGTCGGTTTTTCTAACGTGATCTTTAATTGTTTAGCTCCGCAATATGGGCATTTATTTATTGTTTTTAATTTAGTAATAATCTCTTTTATCTTTTCCCTTCTCCTTTCAATTCCCTCCTCCTCTTCGATTTTATTCAACCTTGCTTTGTATCTTGAAATTACATCAGCAGGGATCAGGATTCTTCCACAATCTTTGCAAGTGCACCTAAGCAGGTCATAGATCAGCTTAACAAATTTAACATGTATTACAGGCCTTGCAAGTTCAATATAACCGAAATGTCCAACGCATTCTTTAAGCCTACCACCACATGTTTTACAGCGAAGTCCTGGATCAATAACGCCAAGCCTCAAATCCATCAAACCGCCATCAACAGGATAACCTTCTTTATCATAAAGCTCTGGAGTAACAATTTTGGCACTCGCCATCTTTTTAATTACCTTCGGGCTTAACATACCAAAGATTAGCCTATCAATCATCTTATACACAATTTTAGTATTAATCATCGGATCTACCATCTTTTATCCTTTCAAAATTTGTTTTTCAGTTTTATTTTAGGATAAATACCTAAAGCTTTGAATTCGTCTAAAATTAATTTAAACGCATAACTCATTTCTATCTCATCCACTTCTCCTTCATCGCCACAGACAGGACAGTAAAGCCTCTTTCTGTAAGCATCATGAATCGCAATCAAACCACATTTCTCACAAACAGGAACAATCGTCTTGTCCGAGTCAAATCTCTCTTTCAATAAAAGCGATGCGCCATGAGCAACAAAGCAATCCTTTTCCATCTCTCCAAGTCTCAAACCACCTTCTTTTGCCCTGCCTTCTGTCGGCTGTCTTGTCAGCAATTGAATAGGACCTCTCGCTCTCGCATGAAGTTTGTTTGCGACCAAATGCTTTAATTTCAGATAATACATGTTGCCAACAAAGATTCGTGCTTTCATTATCTTTCCATTAATAGGATTATACATAGCTTCCACACCATTTTCTCTAAATCCTAGCGAAAGTAATTCCCTTCTCAAATCAGTTTCACTTTCTGAATGGAACGTCGTGCCATCAACATATCTACCTGTAAGAGCACCAACTTTTCCGCCGACAAGTTCTATTAAATGAGATATTGTCATTCTGCTCGGCACTGAATGCGGAGAGAAAATAATGTCTGGAACAATCCCAGATGCTGTAAAAGGCATATCAGCTTCTGGAACTATCAATCCAATTACGCCTTTTTGACCATGCCTTGAAGTAAATTTATCACCAACTTCAGCAGGCCTATCATCCCTTATTCTAACCTGAACGAGCTTATTCCCTTCTTCGCTTTCAGTAATCAAAACAAAATCCACTATGCCTTTTTCACCATGAGGAACAATCTCACTGCTTTCACGCCTTGTTGCTGTGCTCAAGCTATATTCATCCAAACTGCTCAAAAACCTTGGTGGACTTGTTTTACCAATAACGACATCACCTTCACTTACTTTCGCCTCTGGAAATATTATGCCGTCTTTTTCGAGCAGCCTGTAATCATGCTCGCTCTTGTATCCAACAACTTCTTTTTCAGGAATGCATATTTTATCCATCAAACCTCCGCTATATCTAAGTTCTTCTGTTATGCTTGGTCTAAAATAAGTGCTTCTTGCAAAACCCCTTTCTACCGAAGCCTTGTTTACGATAATTGAATCTTCCATGTTATAGCCTTCATAACTCATTATCGCAACAACGACGTTTTGTCCAGCAGGTCTTGCAGCATAGTTAGAAACATCATAAGTCAAGGTCTGTACAATAGGAATTTGAGGATAGTGCAACAAATTAACATCCATATCCATCCTAATCAAATAATTCGCCACATATAGTCCAACTCCCTGCTTGATATTTTTTCCACCGTAATTAACCCTTGGCGTTGGTGTATGATTAGCAAAAGGAACCATACTCGTGGATAAACTGAACATAACAAAAGGTGTGATTTCCAAGTGCGTATGTTCTGGCGTTAGTTCGTCTTCACTAAAAGCAATGAGTGCATTTTCTTCCTCAGCAGCATCTAAGAATTCTATAATCCCTTGTTGAACAAGATCGTTCCAGCCAAGTTCTCCTTTTCTGATTTGTTCAATATGCTTCTCAGTTAGCAGAGGAACTCCATCTTTTACAACAATCAACGGCCTTCTTGCTCTTCCTCTTTCACCTTCAACCCTTACTTCATTCATGTCCTCATCATAATAAATGTTAACATTTGGTTGAATTGTTCCGCGACGTCTTTCAGCTTTAAATAAATCAACAAAGAACTTAGGATCGTCTACTTCACCAACATATTTTCCGTTCATATAAACGTCGGCTGGCATTTTTAAATTGTGGTTCTGACACCGAGTTTTTTTAATTCATTTAGTATGACACCCTCATCACTATCATGGCTTATTGTGCAAAATAGGGCAAGATTTTTTCTAAGTCCAATAGGTGTTCCCTCTGGTGTTTCAATAGGACAAAGTCTCCCGAGATGTGTTGCATGTAGTTCCCTTGCCGCAAAGTTTTCCTGATCGCTGCTTAGAGGGCTAACAACTCTTTGCAAATGACTTAGTGTTTCAACAAAATTAAGCCTTTGAATTCTCTGGCAGATTCCCTGTCTGTTTCCAGGCCAGCTTCCAGTCGCCATTGCAGAGTATATCCTTGATGTTAACAATTTGTTTCTTAAAATGCTTTTAATCGAAGGAAACTTTCCTCTCTTGACCATTCGCTGAAAGTTGTAAAGCAGGTCTCCAAGCAATATCTTAAGATTAACCCTAAATAAATCGGCAAGCAGATCACCACTTAGCTTTAGTCGTTTATTCATGTAATGATCTTTATCATCAATCATTCCGCTGTTAACAGCATCAATATAACGTTTAACCATTTTACAAAGATTTATTGCTTTGTAAATCCTATCTTCAGGCCTGTTTCCGATATGAGGTAATAAATATTTATCTAGCATTTCCCTCATTCGTTCTATCCGTGTTTCTTTGGGCTGTGTAATTCCAATCATCTTTCCAATCTTATCGAGAGCTTCTTCTGCATTTTTTATATTCGCAAAACTTACAAGGTTAATTATAACCTCATCATATTTCTTTTCTTTCGAGACAAAATTGAGAATATCTTCATCTTTTGCGACACCAAGCCCCTTTAAAATTAGAACAAGAGGAACTCTTTTTACCCTTGCAAAAGTAAGATAAAAAATACCATCCTTCAATCGTTCAATGGTGTGTGGGATTTTCAAGTTTCCTTTTTCAGAAAAGATTTTTCCAACATAAGGGCTTGGACCAGCTGTGGTTTTATCTATGATTAATCTGTTCGCACCAAGGTCTTCTATGCAAATGATAACCTTTTCAGTGCCATTGATAATAAAATATCCTCCAGGGTCATCAGGGTCTTCACCATGTTCGATTAGTTCTTCTTTTCGCATTCCATGGAGATAGCAATACTTGCTCTTTAACATAATCGGCATATTTCCAAGTAAAACAGAAAAGCTTTCTCTCTGAACGCCGTTCACATAGCTAACTACATCGAGATAAACTGGCGATGCATATGTTAGCTTTCTCAATCTTGCTTCCATTGGAAAGATCGGTCTTCTGCTGCCATCAGCTTCCACAACTTCTGGTTTCATTACCCGGACTTTTTCAAGTCTGATCTTAAATTCCTCAATGTCCTGCGGAATGATTGGAGGAACGATTTCCTTATTCTCATCAATAATTACTTGAAGCTCTTTGTCAAGAAAGTTATTAAAAGATTCAATGTTCGAATCAATAAAACTCTGTTCTGCAAAGAACTTTTTAATCAAAACCTTATGGCGATCCATCATCCAACTACCCCCCTATAATAGATTGCTTTTCCAGCGGTTTTACTTTTTCTTTCAATTTTGATGACATCGCCTGCCTTTGGATTTAAATGTGCAATCGCAGGATCATTCTTTAGAATCTTTGGAAGTTCTCTAAAAGTTATATTATATTTAGCAAACAGGGCTTCTTTTTCTTTTTCACTTAACTTTGTGTGCTTGGGTACAAGTATGTGTTTTGTTACATCGAATGTTCCCATTTTTTCTATTTAAAAAATGGGCCGGGCGAGACATTCGGCATCTTCCTTTTGGAAAATGCCTTCGAACTCGCGACCACCGGATTAAAAGTCCGGTGCTCTACCAGGCTGAGCTACCGGCCCATTACGCCCTGGCCGGGACATCCAGAGCTTATCCTTTTTTTATTTTCTTGAATAAGCCCTTTCGAACCCGGGTCGTGGCCTCGACAGGGCCACATGATAGTCCACTACACTACCAGGGCTTTTTTTGAGTGTTGATTGTATGTAATCGGCACTATTTGCTTTCTATCAGCGGAGATTAAGCTTATTTAGTCTTAGCTCCGCGATAGAAAGCTTTTCTGCATGATGCGATTTTATTCTTTTCTCCTTTAAAAATTTTACGCAAAAAATTTGCTTCATTAGAAACAAATTTTGTTAACTTAATTTGGTGATAAGTAGCCTCTGCACATAATCCTGTTTAACTTTCTCAATCTTTTGTCCGAGCTCGCGTCGTAATTCCGATACGTTGAACTTGTGTAATACAAATTAGCTAATCCAATCTTCTAAATATTAAGTAACCATTTCCATAAAGGAATAAATCTAATTTTCTTCCCATCAATTTTCTCTTCTGCTTCATAGTCCCAAGTTATAACGAGTAGATTTTTACATTTCAATTCTTTACTTGCTTTCAATAAGGACTTTATCTCTCTTTTTTCGATCTCATCTCTTGCAGATGCATAGGTAACTTGGATGAGTTGTTTAACTCTATTTTTTCCGAGCAAAACAAAATCTGTTTCGTGGCCGTTTCCAAAATAGAATAACGTCCTATTTGGATCATATCCTAACTTTAGTAGCTCTTGAAAAACGAAACTTTCCATTAAAATGCCTAGGTCATATTTGAATGTCGTAAAACTGTAAATACCATTGTCAACTACATAAGCTTTTGGTAACGAAAGTTCGATTTTTCTCAAGCTTTTAGAGTATTTTTTGAGGAAAAATATTATATTGACATCCTCTAGGTA
>QMQQ01000014.1 GCA_003648985.1 Candidatus Woesearchaeota archaeon
CTCTGGAGTTAATGTTTCGATTAATTCTTCAGGTTTGAGTTTTTTTGATTTAATTATTTTTAGCCCGATGGGTGTTGGTGAAGCGAAGCGTCGCTTAACAATTTTAATTTTTACAATACCCTTCCGTTTGGATAGGTTATTTAATGCATAGAGTTGTTCTGGTTTTAGATCCTTTTTTTCTATTGGAAATTCTAATTGTAAAAATTTTTCTTCTAATGATGTTTTTTTTCCAAGCTTTTTTCCAAGCTCTGTTATAATGATATTTTTTTCAGATAAGGATATAGCTCCTTTTTGTTTTAGTATTCCAAGCGCAGCTGACAGTTCTTCTTTTGATAGAGATGCTACTCTTTTAGCTTCGTCTAATGAAAGCTGGTTAAATTTTAAAAGTGCATTGAGCAGACGTCTTTCTGGTAATCCGATTTTTTTGTACTTTTTTCCATTCTCTTCGAGAATAACGAGTTCTTTCAAGTCGTGTTTAAGTGTGATTAGTCCTTTGTTTTGGAGCCATTGTAAAGCTCTCATTAGTTCAACTTCTTTAAGACCTGTTTGTTTAAGAAGATCATCGAAGGAAGTTTCCTTATTTATAAGCGGTAGTGTGATTAATTCGTTTTTTGTTAGTTTAGCAATTATTTGATCTATTTTCATAAAAAAGAAGGAGAAATTTGTTTTTTAAAAAGGTTGCTGGTTTTATTACTTTATTTCAAGGGTTTCATATTGTTCTTCCATGCTACAGAGAATAGATTTTCTAATGCTTTTGCGAAGAAAGGCGCTTTCATCCATATTCCGACGTCATAGGTCGGATGTACTTCATTGTCATTTAAGACCATTAGTATTACTTCTTTTCCATCGACTACACAGAACCTTGCTTTTATATCATCCACGCGTCTAACTTCTGCTATTTTGGATATTTCTTTTACTGCGTTCTTCGTTTCTTTTGATGTTGCTACCGGAGCAGCGATTCTAATTTTGACTCCTTTTTTCTTTAATTTTTCAAACACGGGTTTTAATGCATTTATTTTTCTTAGCAAGCCCTGAGTAGTTGTCATTAAGGTAACACTTTTTGTTGCATTTTTCAGAGCGAGTTCAAGATGGTTATAAAGATTTGATCTTCCTCGCAAGCTTCCACTAAGTTCTGTAGGTTCGATGAGTTCAACACCTTGTTTATATAGTGTGTCTAATTCTTGCATCAAAGGAGCTTTTTTTAGGTTGTCTAAAGCTTTTATCTTTTTTTCAGCTTCTGCGCGCATATTCTTTTTGACGCGTTCTACAACTTCGTCTGGCGGAACAGCGATGTATTTTATTGGCTTTCCTAATTTCATTACAACAAAACCTTTCTTTTCTAGGCTTTCAAGAACATCATAGCTTCTACTTCTTGGTACGTTTGCTATGTCGCTAAGCTCACCAGCAGTGCTTACTCCCCTGCTTAGCAAAGCTGTCCAGATCCTAACTTCATACAAATTCAAACCAAAAAATCTTCTTAGTTTGCTTAGAAACTCATCTTTTACAATCATATTTTCCCACCCCAAACAACCTCTTTTTTGTTTTTATTTTCAAATAAAGACTCGCTGATGTCCCTATTTAAGGAGGAAGTTGCTATCATCTCTTGTTAGTTATGAAAACAAAACTTATATATAAAGATTTGTATGGTATTTTAGCAAAATGGGACTAAAGTTAGGCAATATGTTGCCAAGGAGAGACATTTCTTTCTTCGAGCTGAAAGGTAAAACACTCGCTGTTGATTCCTATGTTCATTTATATGAGTTTCTTACGACGCTTCCGAAATTAACTGATAAGCATGGCAGGATAACTTCACATCTAAATGGATTATTCTTTAGAACAACAAGACTGATAGCAGAAGGTGTGAAGCTTTGTTTTGTTTTTGACGGCTTTTTTCCGAGTGTTGGAATGCACTATAAGAGGTTTTATCGTTCGGCAAAACCGAGGATTACAAAAACTGTGACAAAATATGTTGTTGATTCGAGCAAGCGATTATTGCGCTTACTTGGGTTGCCGGTGATTCAAGCGCCGAGTGAAGCTGAAGCACAAGCTGCTTTTATGTGTTCAAAAGGTGATGTCTGGGCAGTTGCAAGCAAGGACCTTGATGCTATAATGTTTTGTGCAAGAAGATTGGTTCAAAATTTAACCTTCAGCAAGAAAAGGAAACTTCCAAAGGGAGGTTTTGTATGGTATGGGCCTTATCTTTATGAATGGGAAGAAATCAGGAGGAGTTTGGGTTTGGATAAGAAAAAATTTATTGCTGTGTGCATTTTGAGCGGAACTGATTTTAATCCTGGGGGTGTTCCTGGAATTGGGCCGAGAAAAGCATTGAAGCTGGTTAAGCGCTATGGGCTAATGGTTTTTTCTCATGTTAAATGGCCTTTTGCTTTTCACTGGAATGATTTATTTTATTTGATTGAGAACATTCCTGTAACGATGAATTATAGGTTAAAGTGGGGAAAGATTAAGCGGAACGCCATAATGAGATTTTTGTGCGATGAACATAACTTTGATGTGGAAAGGGTTGAAAGTACGCTAAATAAGTTAGAAAATGTATGTGTATAATCTGCTTATAAGTTGTGGTTGGAATTGTTTTGCTGCTATCGGCGAGGTTAAAGACCTGCTTAATAAATTCGGCGATGCTGAAGCTATTGTTGAACAAACAAAAGCACGAGGCATAATCGGTGTTAAGACCAAACTTGATGCAAGAGAAGTTATAAAGTTAGTGAGGAAGGAATTTAAAGCAAACCCCCTTTCAATAAACTTTGCTGTGAAGTGGTTGCCTATAGATAGATGGTGTAAAGCAGATATCAATGAAATGAAAAAGGTTGTTATTGAGTTGAAAGAGCTGATAAATCATGGCGAGCGGTGGATGATGGAAGTTGAAAAGAGAAGATATACTGAAATGCATAAGAAAGAGATAATAGAAGAACTTGCTTCGCTGATTGGGGAGAAAGTAGATTTAGAAAATCCAGATAAGATTTTGCATGTTGAAATAATCAATGGTTATGCTGGATTTGCTGTTTTGAAGCCAGATGAAATTTTTTCTTTGAAGATAGAAATTAGCAAGTAGCTCTCTTTCGAGTTGCTGCAGTTCTCAATCGACCGAAGTCAATTGATCCCCGCAAACAACTTTCGAAGAGCTTCCGTCGGGAGAGTTTAAGTAGTATATAAACATTTCTATATAAGAGCAAATAAATGGATGATTGATTTTTAAGTCAAAATATTTTTAAATACACAACATAGATTAGGAATGTTTGCGCCGGTGGTCTAATGGCTATGATAGCGGCCTTCCAAGCCGTTGATCCGGGTTCGAATCCCGGCCGGCGCATTTGATATGTTTTTGAAATGAAAAAGCGAAAGAATGTTCTTGTTTTTGTAGCACATTCAGATGATCACGTGATTGGAGCAGGTGGTACGCTAGCAAAATATGCGCATTCTGGATACAATATTTATGTTTATGTTTTTTCTCATGGTGAGGCAGGAATTCCGTGGTTAAAGAAGGGAGTAGCTGTTGAAACAAGGTTTAAAGAGCTGATTGATGCGAACAAGCTACTTGGGTTAAAAAGAACTTATATTTTTGGTTTGGCTGATGGGAAATGCAAAGACGAAATAGAAAGATACAAAATTGTTGAGAAAATAAGCAGACTAATCAAGGAAAAAAAACCATGTAAAATTTTTACTCATTCAGCAAATGATTCTCACCATGATCATAGGGCTGTACATGATGCTGTTGTTAAAGGATTAAGGAGAAGCAGAATAAAATCTGATCTGTACTCCTTTGATATATGGACCTTATTTAGATTCAGGAATAGAGATATGCCAAAACTTTATGTTGATGTTAGCGATACCTTTCGCTTAAAGTTAAAGGCGTTAAGGATGTTTAGGAGTCAATGGATTGTTTATCTAATGTTTATCACTAAAATTTTTTTGAGTGCTTTTTTGAATGGGCTTCACAATGGAACAAGATTTGCTGAAATGTTTTACAAAGAAAAATGAGAGTGCTCATTACTTCGGACACGTTTTTGCCAAAGAAAGATGGAGTAAGCGTATTTTTGTCAATGTTGATTCCAGAATTGATGAAGAGAGGGATCGAGGTAAGGCTTATTGTTCCTAGTTTAGGCACGACGAAATTTGATGGAATCGCACGGAAGATAAGGGTTTTTAAGCATATTAAAGGTGCGGATTATTTTGCTCCACATTTTGGACATTGGGTTATGAGGCAAGAAATGAGAAATGCTGATGTTGTTTTCAACCAGACTGTTGCTTCTCTTGGCATTAGTGCTTTACTTGCTGGACGTGCTTTAAGGAAAAAGGTTATTTCGTATGTTCATTTATTTGGATGGGAATCTACGAGATATAACTTTGGCTTTGCAGGAGGTGTTTTAGGAGGGATAGTAAGGTTTATTGAAAAACACTGTTATAATGGGAGCGCTCGGCTTCTTATTTCTTATAAAAGAGGTGTTGATAAGTTAAAAAGCATTGGGGTTTACAAGCCTGTAGATGTTGTTCCTTTGGGTGTTGATTTGGAAAGATTTAATCCTCTCGGTAGAGAACGTGCAAAGGCAGAGATAGGATTGGGTGATAAGCTGACAATTGGGTATTGTGGAAGGATAAGCTGTGAAAAGGACCCTTTGACTTTGCTCAGAAGTTTTGAATTGTTAAGGCGAAAAGTTGATTGCAATCTGATTTTAGTTGGGCCTATGCTTAAGAAGTTTGAACGCTATTTCAAGGGAAGAGAAAAAGAGGGAATTTATTATTTTGGTGTTGTTGACGATGTTGTTCCTTACTTAAAAGCAATGGATGTGTTTGTTATGCCGAGTTTGACCGAGACAATGAGTTTAGCGACTGTTGAGGCAATGGCGTGCGGATGTGCTGTTGTAGCAACAAGAGTCGGTGCTATTCCAGAATATTTAGTTAATTGTGAGAATGGATTTTTCTTTCCGAGAAGAAATTATTTTATTCTTTATGAACGTTTGTTAAATCTTGCAAATAACGATGGCCTTAGAAAAGAGTTTGGTAGAAAAGGAATAAAAGTAGCAAGGAAATTTGATTTTAAAAATACTGTTGATAAGTTAGTTGATATCTTTACAAGCGCAAACTAACTATTTTGCTTATTCCCTCTTCATTCATACTTACTCCAAACAAGTTATCTGCTTCAGAGATGATCGAGTCGTTGTGGGTTATTACAATATACTGGGCATTTTTTGAGTATTTTTTGATAAGTTTTGCGAGAAGTTCGCTGTTGCGTTTATCGAGAGCAGCATCCACTTCATCAAAAAGATAAAAGGAATGCGGCTCATATTCTTGGATTGCGAATATGAATGCTAGGGCTGTTAAGGTTTTTTCACCGCCAGAAAGGGACCTTATGTCGAGAAATCTGCTTCCTGTGATTCTGACTTTGATATCAACACCAGCATCGAATGGATTTTCTATGTTTTCAAGAACAAGGCTTGCTTCACCCTTTGTTGCAAGTTCCGAGAAAATGCGCTTGAATTGTTTGTTAAGCGTGGCAAACGTTTTCATGAACTTGTTTTTCTTTTTCGATTCTATTTCTTGCATTATCTTAAGAACTTCTTCTCTTTCTTGGAGAAGTTTTGTTTTCTTTTCAATCAGGCGGTTGAATTCCAGTTCAACCTGTTCATATATTTCAAGAGCTCTCATGTTTATTGTTCCGATGGATGCAAGTTCTTTTTCATATGAGCTGATTTTATGTTTTAAAGCGTCGATTGATCGTTCGCTTAAGAGGAGAACACCTTTGTATTCTTCAAACTCTTTTTCAATTCCAGCAATTGATGCGTTTATTTCTGCTCTTTTTAGTTTTATTTCATTGAGTTTTATTTCAATTTGCTTTGCTCTTTCACGTTCAGTTTCGATTTTCTCTTCTAAATTTTGAAGTTGGTCGCTGAGTTTATCTCTTTCTGTGAAGAGGCTTTTATATGAAGAGTAGAAGCGTTTAATCGATTTTTCTTTTTCTTTTATCTCCTCTGTTTCTCTTTTAATGGCGCTAGTTAATTCCTTTATTTTTTCTTTTATTTCCTTTTCTTCTTTTTCTTGCTGTAACAAGATTTTCTGGATTTTTTTGCTTTCTGGTATTAGGATATCGTCTATTTTGCTTTTGATGTTGTTTATTTCGTTATTAATTTTAAGCAGTTTTTCATTCAGTTTCCTTTCTTGCTCTTCAAATGTGCTAATCGTTGCTATCAATGCTGGAGATCTAATCTCAGCAAGTTTTTCTCTTAACTGATTTTTTTCTGATTTTAGTGCTGCTATTTTTTTTGTGAGGGTTGTTATTTCTTCCTGTATTGCTGTGATTTGGTTTTGCAATGTGTTTTCATCTTTTCTTAGCTTTTCTTTTAGTTCGAGCGAAGCATTAAGGTCTTCGGATTCGAGATGGAGTGTTCTTTCAAGTTTTATTATTGCAGCCTCATGCTCTGAGATTTTCTTGCGTAAATTTGATATCTTTTCTTCATTGAGAATTCGCGCGCGTTCGATGTCATTTTTTTCCTGTTCGATGGATACGGTTTCTTTTTCTGCAGTACTGATTTTCTTTTTCAGTTCTGATGCTGCAAACAGGCCTTTCCCTTTTTTTCTACTGCCTCCTTGCATAACGCCACTAGTTTCGCAGAGGTCACCATCAAGAGTTACCATTTTTATTTTTCCGATGCCGATTTTTCTGGCTGTATCTATGTTATCAACAACAAGCGTATCGCCAAATACATAACTGAATGCCTTTTTGTACTTTGGATCAAAATCGATGAGTTCGATTGCAGGACCAATGACTCCTTTTTCTTTTTTTATACCTGATGGGATCTGCTTCCCTTTTATCTTATTGAGTGGGATAAATGTAGCAACGCCGTATTTGTTTTTCTTTAAGAATTTGATACAGTCGGCTGCAACTTTATCTGTTTCAACGACTATACTTTTTGCTCTTGGTCCTGCTGCGATTTCAAGCGCTAAGGCATAGCGCTCATCAACAGAGCCAAGTTCTGTTAATATCCCATGGACGCCTCTTATTTTCTCTTTCTGTTTTAGGATTTTTTCTATCGCTATATTGCTTATCGTTGTTTCTCTCAGCTCAACTGCTTTTGCCTTGAGCTTAGCAAGTTCTGTTTGTTTTGCTTGAAGCTGATTGTTGAGTTGTTTTAGTTTTCTTGCCAAGAAAGAATCCCTTTCAATGCAAGAATTGAGTTCTTTTGTTAGATCTGAAAGAGTTGCTTTTAGATGTTTTAATTCCTTTATCTGTTCTTCGTTTTCTTTTTCTACCTTCTTTACTTTTTCGATTTTTTCATCGATAGTACTTATCTGGAATTGAATAGCGTCTTTTTTTCTGATAAGGTCTTGCTGCTTTTCCCTTAGCGATTGAACCTGCTGGATGAGTTTATCGAGTTCTTTGTCTATTGCGCTTAGCTTTTCTTCGATGTTTGATGTGGCATCGAGTCCGTGCTTGCGTTTCAATGCTTGGAGTTTGTTCTTTATATCTGAATGTTCTGATATGATTTTTTTCTTTTCATTAAGCAATGAATCTTGTTCTTGGGTGAGTTTTTTTATTTGTTCCTCATAGTTCTTCTGTTCCTTCTTCAAGCTTTCCCTTCGTCTTTCAATGGAAAGAAGTTGATTTTTGTAGTAGGCAATCTTTTCTTTCTTCTTTGTGCTTGTGATTTTGAGCTGTTCAAGTTGCTTGTGCAAATTGATTTGTTCTTTTTCACCTTTTTGTTCGATTTCTTTGTTTATTGAGTTTATCTTCTCTTGATTCTTTTCTATTTCTTTTTTTATTGACGTGATCTTATCTTGAATTTTTTGCAGTTTTTGATCTTCTTCTTCGACACGCTTGTTTATTTTTTCAAGTTCTTTTTTCTTTGCTTCGAGTCTGAGGTGGATTAGCGTTGCTTTTGCTGATTTGAGCTTTTCTTCTATCTGTTTAAAACGTAATGCTTGGTCTCTGTCGCGTTTGAGCTCATTTAAGTGGGTGCGTCTTTCTGTTAAGATGATTTCAGCTTCTTTAAGTTTCTCATCGACTTTTGCTAACTCTGACAGTGCTTTTTGTTTCTTATCTTCATATACTGCTATGCCGCTTATCTCTTCGATAATTTTTCGTCTATCTTCTGGTTTCATCTCTGTGAATTTTGCAATATCTCCTTGAAGGATGATGTTATATCCTTCTGGGTCTATTTTTGCTATTGAAAGGAGATCAATAACTTGATTTCGCGTAACTCTTTTGTTATTTATTTTGTATGTTGATTGACCATTCTGTTTAATTATTCTTGTTATCTTTATTTCATCATCTTGGTAGGGAAATATTTTTTTGCTGTTATCAAAATATATGCTTACTTCTGCTTGCTGCATCGGCTTTTTTGTTTTTCCACCATTGTAGATCAGGTTTGCTGCTTTTTCTACGCGCAAGGACTTTGAGCTTAGTTTTCCAAGAACAAAGCATACAGCATCACTGATATTGCTTTTGCCAGAGCCATTTGGTCCGATTACGGCATTGAAGTCTTTGTCGAATAGGATTTCTGTTTTATGCGCGAAACTTTTGAATCCGTGAATTAAGATTTTGTTTATTCTAGTCATTTTCTTCAAAGAATTTGCTCAAGGTCGGTTGCGAGGCTTTTTCTTTAACCATTTTGTACGATATCCATTCTTTTCTGAATATGTTATGATGAGTTCTCCAATATTCTTTGAGGAACTTAACTGTTCTTGGATCACTGGAATAGCCGCTTCCAAAATCATAACCGATTTCTTTTTTTATTTTATCGATTTCCCCATCTCTGATAACTTTTGCAATGATTGATGCTGCGCTGACGATTGGAAAACGCAAATCTGCTTTATGTTCTGTTACGATTATACATTTGGTATTGATTAATCTTTCAATTAATTCTTTAAATTTTTTCGTGTTTGGACTTGGGCAATCGATTATTGCTTTGTCTGGTTTAACTTTGCTGATTAAGAAAGCCATCTTTTCCGCCTCTAGCATGTTTATATTAGTTCCTGGTGTTGAGAGATAGCGGTCGATTTCTTTTGGATGTATTAAAACGAATTCTATTTTTGCTATTTGTTTTATTTTTTTGAAGAGCGTTTCTCTTTGCTTAGGAGAAAGCAATTTTGAATCTTTGACACCGAGTTTTTTCAGATCTTTGAGTTTTGTCTCTTCCATTGCAGCGATTGCAATAACCATTGGTCCTATGACTGGTCCTCTTCCAGCATCATCTATGCCAGCGATAAGCATAGGAACTGGAAAGAGGACTTCTTTAAAAAATATTTGATGAAACATTTAAATCTATTTGCAACGTAAACTTAGACAAAGACGAAAAGAAAGGTATCTGGAAAAGATTCAATATGCAGAAAAGAGTTTGTTGAAATTTAATCAAAAATTATTTATAGGTTTTTGATAAAACGGGTTTTGATGATAAAGAAAAAGAAGGATAAGGCGATGTTTAAGATAAAGAATGTTTTCTTTAAAGGTTTTGATGTTGTTCATCCAGATGATCAGAAAAGGATAAAGGAATTGCTTTATCAGCATTATATTGAGCTTGAGAGGGAGCTTGGACAGGTCGCTAAGATCCATTTGCATTTTAAGAAGTATGAGAAAGGCGGAAGGGAAAAGTACAGTATTAGATTGATGATTGATTTTCCTGGAAAGCCGATTGTTGTTGATAAGATCTATGAAGCAGCAAGATGGGATGCTGTTGCTGCTGTAAATGTTTTACTGAAGAAAGCAAGACAAGCAATTATTAACCGATTTAAAACCGACGCAACATATAGAAAATCTTATTATTGATTGCTTCTCTTTTATTCTATGGGGCTGTGGGGTAGCTTGGCCTAGCCTCTTGCCCTCGGGCGGCAAGGACCCCGGTTCAAATCCGGGCAGCCCCATTAACTTTAAAAATATCGAAAGGAAATAGTTAAGTATGGATGGCATAGTCGAATTTGTTAAGAAAGGTGTTGAGCAAGGTTATGTTCTTGGTTGGTTTTAGGGGAAAAGCAGGAGAGTATTTTCCTGCTTCAGAGCTTGGGTGGTTTGTGCAGAACATCGGCGCAGTTGGCTATGAACATGATAATAGGATAGCATATTTGCTTTTTAAGGAAGAAGCTGATATGGTAAGAAAGAAGTTTGAAAAGGTAAGGGAAAAATTAAGCGAGCCCTCAAAAATAGTATTTGTTGTGCTTTCTAGCTTGCGGGATGGTCTTGAACGCAAAATTGCAATAAATAAGGTCTTGTTTGATAAGCAAAATGTTTTAGAAATAAAATAGATGCTAAAACTTATATATCTGTGTTACATTACTTCTTCTAAATGAAAATCACGATTGATACAAAAGAGGATAGTGTTGAGGAATTGCAGAGAGTGATTGAGCTTCTTTCTGCGTTGATTAAAAGCGGACAAGGCGATAGGATGCAAACAAGTGAGGTATCAAGTAGTGTAGGTGATGCATTTGGTGCTATTTTTGGTTCGAGTTCAAGCAGTTCAGGTTCGGATGGAAAGCAGGGCGATGAATCTGAAGATAAACCGACAGTTCAGATAGTTGATTGGTAAAATGCCATTCGAGTATTTTGAGCATGAAGCGGACGTTGGTATAGTCGGCATCGGCAAAACATTGGAAGAAGCTTTTGAAGAAGCAGCAAAAGCAATGTTCAACGTTGAAGTTGATATAAGCAGGGTTGAATGTAAGGAAAAAGTCGAGGTTGAATGCAGTGCTGACAATGTTGAAGAACTATTCATAGAATGGCTGAACAGTTTGCTTGCAGAAGCCGATATGCGAAATATGGTCTTTTCTGAGTTTGAAATAACCGAGCTAAGTGAGCATTATTTGAAAGGCTATGCTTGTGGTGAAAAACTTGATGCAGAAAAGCATAAAGTCAGGACTGAAGTAAAAGCCGCAACCTACAGCCAGCTGAAAATTGAGGAGAAGGATGGATTGTTTTATGTGAAGTGTGTTGTTGATGTATGATTATATGAACTCAGAATATCTTGCGCTTCTTGGAAATGGGATTGTATCTCTAATGTGACGGTTAGTAAGCCACATTAGAAATCTTTCAATACCAAGTCCAAACCCAGAATGAGGAACAGATCCATATTTTCTTAAATCTAAATACCACTCGTAGTCTTTTGGATCAAATCCTTCTTTCTTGATCCGATGAACTAATTTTGCGACGTCGTCTTCTCTTTGTCCTCCGGTTGTTAATTCTCCTATATCAACAATCAGATCAGCTGAATAGCATAACGAAGGGTTGTCTATGCATTGTTTTACATAAAAAGCTTTAATTTCGGTTGGGTAGTGTGTAACAAAGAACGGTTTTCCAATAGATTCAAATAGCATTCGTTCTTCATCGCGCCCGAAGTCTTCTCCCCACTGAAAGTTTGTTTTTTTACTTAAAATTTTTACAGCTTCATCATAAGTGATTCTTTCAAATGGTATCTTGATGCTGTTGAGGTACTCTAGGTTTCCTCCAAGTGATTCGATCATAAATCGCGCTTTTTCATCAGTTAAAAGATTTGATAAGACATAGTCTATTACTTTTTCTTGTGTTTCAAGTATTTGATCAAAATCAATAAAAGCTCCTTCTGCTTCAAGATGCCAAAATTCAGCAAGATGTTTTGGAGAGCGTGATTTTTCAGCTCTAAATGACGGTGTAAGTGACCAGACTTTTCCTAATGAGAAGATAAAAGCTTCTAAATAAAGCTGTGCTGATTGTGATAAGTAAGCTTTTTTTCCAAAATAGTTAAGCTCGAATAATGTTGCGCCACCTTCACACGCACTTTGTGTTAATATAGGTGGGAAAACTTCATGCCAACCGAATTCTCGAAACGCTTCTCTGAAAAGTGAAACAACTTTTTCCCTAAGTAAAAACATTCGTTGATAAGTGAGACCTCTTAAGGCTAAATGGCGTAACTTTACAAGCGTTTCTGGGGAATGCTCTTTTTTTGCTAGTGGATAGTTTTTACATAAATTTAGAATTTCGTATTCTAATAAGTGCATCTCTTTTCCTCCCGGCGCTCTTGGATTTTCAACGATCTCTCCGTTTATTTTCAGCACACTTTCTTGAGTGACTTTTTTAAGTGATTCGAATTTTTCTTTGCCAAGCGTGCTCTCAGATGCAACTACTTGAAAATTATTTCCAGCAAATTCCGGGATTCTCATATCTAGAAATAATAATTTTCCGTGTTTTCTTTTTTTCTGAACCCATCCGTAGTAGGTTTCAATCATTTATTTAATTGTTTTACCTGGAGATTTTAAAGTTTTTATTGATTGTATTCCTGTTTTAGGATACTGAATCTTAATTCATTATGCCACTGGTTATACTTATATCTACATTCTCGCATAACACCCTCTAATTTAAAACCTGTTTTTTCCAGAACTCTTCTTGAGGCGATGTTCTCTTCGAATACGCCAGCGTAAACTCTATGGAGTTTTAATTTTTCAAAAGCGAACTTTAGCATCAATTTAACAGCCTCTGTCATCAATCCTTTCCCCCAATACTTTTTTCCTAGCCAGTAACCAAGTTCTGCATTTTTGTCTTTTTGGTTTATATGAATAAGACTTACAACTCCAATAACTTTATTTATTTCTTTTAAGACTATCCCAAAAGTATATCCAGACTTCTTTTTCATTTCGTAATGTGTTTTTCTGATAAACTTTATTGCATCTTTTCTTTTATATGGCCATGGAATGTTTAAGGTCCACTTAACCATTTCTCTATCTTGAAGATTTTTATAGATATCTGATGCATCTGAAAGCTTAAGTTTCCTTAATTTGATTCTTTCACCTTCAATCTCAAGTTTCGTCTTTGACATGGTCCGAATTCTCTAGAAACTTTGTAAAATTAAAAATTATCGCTTAAATCTTAAGGTGCGTTTCTAAAGGAGATAAGATTAATTTTTTAAAATATTGTTGTTTTTTCTACGATGATGGAATTCATAAGTATACAGGAAGCTGAGAAGAAGGTTGGTGAGAAGGTTTCTTTGAGAGGATGGGCTTATAGGGTTAGAGGAAGTAATGAGTTTATCTTTATAGTACTGCGGGACTACAGCGGTATAATGCAGTGTGTTGTTGAAAGAGCAAAAGTAGCTGAATCTGTTTGGAAAGAAGCTGAAGAAGTTACTGTTGAGAGCAGCCTTCAATTGAGCGGAAAAATTGCTAAGGAGCCAAGAGCACCTACAGGCTATGAACTGAAAGTTGAAGATTTAAAACTTATCCATAGGGCTGAGAGGTTCCCTATAACTAAGGATAAGAGCGAGGAATTTCTGCTTGATGTTCGGCATCTTTGGTTAAGAAGCAGATACATGACAAATATTTTGAAGGTCAGGAGTACTGTTTTTGGCGCGATTCATGAATATTTTAGGAAGAAGGGATTCTTTGAATTTCATTCACCGATTTTTACACCTGTCGCATGCGAGGGGGGTGCAACTTTATTCAAGTGCGATTATTTTGGCAAGCCAATTTATTTAAGTCAGAGCTGGCAGCTGTATGCAGAAGCTGGTATTTTCAGCTTAGAAAAAATATATTGCATAGCTCCTAGTTTTAGGGCGGAGAAGAGCAAAACGTCAAGGCATTTAACTGAGTACTGGCATGCAGAAACCGAGGTTGCATGGATGCGCTTTGATGAAATGCTTGATTTAGCTGAAGGGTTGGTTAAATATGTTCTTGATAAAGTTCTAAAGGAAAATGAAAAAGAACTTAATGAATTGAAAAGAGATGTAAAGCTATTGAAGAATGCTGTTGAAAAACCATTTGCAAGGATAACTTATGATGAGGCTTTGAAGTTACTTAAGGAAAAGGCAAACTATCCTGTTCCTTGGGGAAAGGATTTGAGAACAATAGAGGAAAGAAAACTTACTGA
>QMQQ01000015.1 GCA_003648985.1 Candidatus Woesearchaeota archaeon
GAGCATAGCCATACTTGAATGGAATGGCGTAAATGAAACAATGCATGGCAATGGCAATAATTGGTATTTGAATAAAACAGGATTGTCAAGCGGTACATACGCATATAAGGTTTATGGCAATGACACGGTAGATAACTGGAACAGTTCCGAGAAAAGGGAAATAATAGTCGACACAACAACACCGAGCATAACACTGTATTCTCCGCAAAACAACACAGTTATAACAAATGCAGCACCAACGTTTAATTTCACAACTACAGATAATATTGATACAAATCTAACATGCGAATTATTCATAAACAACTCAGGCTATGGCATTGTAAGCGCACCTAACGGAACACCGACAACAATAACTGCAAATAACTCGCTTGCCGACGGAACCTATCATTGGTACATTAATTGTACGGACGATGCGCAGAACACAGGAAAGAGCGCAGTATGGATGTTCAAGATAGAAGCAGAACCACCGTCAATAGGTTTTGTACAGCCAACAACCGATGCTGGAAATTACTCTCAGGATTGGATAGCAGCAAACGTCACAGCATCTGATGAAGACCTTGAAACAATCACAATCTATCTTTACAATACGAGCGGCCTTGTTAATTCAACTACAAGGAATGCTTCTCCTTTGTTCATCAACTGGACTAATCTCTCAGATGGTTTATATTATCTAAACGCCACAGCAAACGACACATATGGCAATACTAATTCAACTGAAACAAGAAAAATTCTCTTGGATACAACACCGCCCATAATTACTGCAACGCACCTAGAGCCTTATGATCCAGCGATAAATAAAAATGTAAGCCTAGACTTAAATGCAAGTGATAATATTCAGTTTGAAAAACATGCCAATATCACATATCCTAACGGAACAAAGCTAACATTAAATTTGCCTGCAGAATTCACTCCACCAATCCAGGGGAAATATAATGTAACATTCTTTGTAAATGATGCTGCAAACAACATAGCAACATCAGAAGATTACTTCATAGCTGGTGCAAAACAAGTTTATGCCACATTTAATGCAATAGACCATACGCTTGCTGATCTCGACGTAAACCTCACAATATATTTCACAGGAACAGACAAGATTGTTGAATCCGAATCATTCACAGGAACCTTTTCGAGAAACGCCACAACAACCATGTATGATCTTCTTTTCACAGCTTTTAACAATACAATCAAAAGCAGATTAAACGAAATAAATCTCTCATCTAATGGCAACAACACAATAGGTCTCGATCGTTATCCAAGCATTCCAGGATTTATTATTGCTTATAGTATATCAACAGACTATACATTCAAAAACACAAGCATTACAATAAGCTATTCAAACATGTCTTTCAAAAACGAAGACCATCTTGCTGTTTATTATTGCTCTGATTGGAATTTCACGTCAAGAACGTGCAGCAGTAGCTGGACTAAAATTGCATCAACCCAGAATAAAACGAGTGATACATTCACAATAGAAAGAACAACCCTAAGCGCATTTGCCATAAAGCAGGAAAGTTATTGCGGTGATGGTGTTTGCAATCCAGATGAAGATTGCGAAAGCTGTCCAGATGATTGTGGTGTTTGTAAAGAAGAAGTGAAGCGCAGGAGAAGGTCCTGCATATCAGAATGGAACTGCACTGACTGGAGCCCTTGTACTCCAGAAGGATTACAATATAGAACATGCATTGATATGAGAAATTGCAGGATTCCATTTAAAAAACCACCAGAAACAAGAGAATGCACATATATACCTTCATGCAACAACAGTATAAAAGATGTTAATGAAACAGATGTTGATTGCGGTGGTATATGTCCTCCGTGTCCTGATGGAAAGAAATGCATTACTGATGATGATTGTATTGGGAAATGCGACCCAATCAAGAAAATCTGCTATACGCAAAAAATAAAACCAGAAATACCTATGCCAAGAACCATAAGATCAATTCAAGCATTTGTCGGATTTGTCAACAATATTTTCAAAATCTCCAAAGACATCTTCATCAAAGCCCCGATAAATCTCATAAAAGGTTTAAGCACGATAATAATCAAAAACAAGTTCCTAGCTGCTTACACAATAATAATTACAACGATTCTAATAATAGTTTTACAGATTGGAAAAATAAAACAAAGAAGATTACAGAAAAAAATCGAAAGATACCTCAAAAAGTTAAGAGAAGAAGGAAAATTATAGGAACAGAAAGAACGAACTAATTAAAGCTTAAAATTAGCCAACCCGATTTTTTCATTAGTTGAGCAAAATCAGACCCTTCATTAAATAAAATATCTTCTTCCATTTAATAAGCCTCCTCATAACCCCTTAAAAATGCAGCTCCTTCTGGATCACTATCCTCAAGCTCTTCAATAACTTCCCTATATTCACTTTCTTCATCTTTATCCCACGCGTAATCGAATTCTTCTTCTTCCTCTTCTCTTTCCAGATCAAATTCTTCATATACCATTTTCCACCCCTTACTATATAATAAGATTTAAATATATATAGTTTTTCTATATACTATATATACGCTATTTAGATGCGATATAACTATATTTGGGGGTGGTTAAAATTCCAGAATTTAGAAAGCTAATAAACTTTGGAAAAACAAGCTATGTAATCAGTCTGCCTAAAGGATGGATTAAAAAGAATAATCTCAAGAAAGGCGACACTGTTGTGCTTAAAAGGAATTCAGAAGGATTAATTATACTCCCAAAAATTTCAAAGAAAAAAGAAAGACTTGAAGTTCAAATAAAAGCTGACGGGAAATCTTTAGAAGAATTAAGACGAGAAATCATAGCAAACTATATCGACGGCTATAATACAATCCGTATAATAGGAGAACACGTTGGAAACATTTCTGGCAGGATAAAAAGAAACGTGCTTAACAAGTTGATGGGAATTGAAATTATCGAAGAAGGAAGTAAAAAGCTAATTCTTAAAGACTTTATTGATCCCGAACAAATGGACGTTCTTGAGTTAATAAGAAAGGCAGATATCATGGTAAGAGAATTATTCATTGATGTAAAAGATTTTTTCAAAAAACCGAAAGTGTCTATAGATAATTTATATGCCCGAGATGATGAAATTAATAGAATAACGTACTTTGTATCACGAATAATCAAGTACAAACTTGAGATTTCCGATTCAGAATTTAGTCCAATGCAGTTTCTTATAATATGGCAAATAATGAGTGATATAGAAAGAATAGGCGATGAAGTTAAAAGATTAGGAAAATATTTAAAAAAGCTCGAATCTGAAGGCGAGATTAAGATGAGAATTAAAAGTATTTACTCTGAAGTAGAGAAACTTTATCTGGATGTAATGAGGGCCTTATTTTTAAAAAATCGGAAGCTTGCGCTAAAGCTCGCTCCTAAAAAAACAACTCTAATAACAAAACTAAAAAAATTGTCTGAAAAAGCGCATCAAGTACTGTGGGCTCAGAATATAATTGAAAAAATGAAAAACATAGTTTTACTTACAAACAATATAGGAAGAATGGTATCCCATTTGATTTTAACAAATGAACAATAAAACATTTAATCAGGATTATAGGAAGTTAGAAAAAAATTTGCAAGAGCCAGAGATTAGAAAAACTATCGAAGCGCTTTTCGGCGTGCTGCCATATACCTTTTCTGAACTGTTTAAGCCATTTGACTCTCGAACAAGAATATTCATTGTCAATACACCTAAATGTGAAGTAGTGTGCAAATGGTTCTGTCAAGAGCAACAAGATATATATGGGCTCTCCAGACGCCCATCTGAAGTAGTAGACTCTGAAATAGGTATTTATCAAAAATTAGCACCGAAACCCACAAAAGATAAACCAGAATATATACCGCATTATTACGCATCAACAAAGTTTTCAGATGGTACAGCAACGATCTGGCTTGAAAAAACAGAAGCTTCTCTCGACGAAAAATTGAACTCGCAAGATATACAGCAAGAAGAAAAAAAGAAACTTATTTTTAAAGCATTAGAGACTTATTTTGCTTTTACTAAAACACTAAATGATATTATGTTTGGAACCGAAGATAAGTCAAAAATTGTGATTCCAAAAATCGAAAGGACCTTTTTAATAGATGATATCGGTGATTCAATAAAAAAGATGTTGATCGCCTTATATCGGCTACTTAGGGAACACTATGATGAAAGGGAAGCCATGTATGAAATGCTTGAACCATTGAGTCGCTACGGGTATCCAAAAGATGGAGCTATCGACTACTTGCTTACTACTACCATTGGATCCAGATTAACAGACAAATTCTACATACACTTTAACCCATATCCAAACCACTTTTTGATCAGAGAGGATGGTAAAGTTCTTTTATGCGATCTCACAAAAATCAGACAAGCATCAATAGAAATAGCTTTGGCACAATTATTCTTTCACCCATCTGTTTTAAATTCATTTAACAGGGAAGAAATTGAAGAATTTATTACCTATTCATATCAATCACTATGCAATTCGCTCGGATTACCTGAATTGAAAGAGGAAGAATTTAAGAAAAAAGTAGAAAGGGCTGGCATGTATGCTTCAATAAGAAATTTAAATTATATGGTTTCCCTTTTAGAATATTTTAGAGTTAAAAAAGACGACGATGCGTACAGAAAAAACTTAAATCTATTTTTTCAAAAAAATAAAATTTATAAACCCAAAAATTTTCTAACAATGTGTAGAAAAGCACTTTCACAGATTAACATACCAGACCCTCACCGCCAATTCGTGAATTTTATAGATGACCTGACTAATAGAATAATCAACCTTTACGAACATCAAAATGGTTAGCATTCCGTATTCGTGGTTAAGGAGGTACTCAGACTCAAATAGAAATAGTGGAACAACCAAAAATAAAATCTTAGTTCTTGGAATTCCAGAACGCAAGGTAATGCTCTTTTTTTATCTGCGAAATATATTAAATAGAATAAGGAAAGCTATAGGTTTCTGGACAAAGTGCAAAAACAAAAGCAATTTAGAACATTTGTGCGAAAGGTGTGAAAGAATACAAACTTATCTTTCAGAACATGACGATGACTATTTTAAACCACGTTTACTTGAGGCTTGGAGAAGAAAACTTGAGGAAGAATTTGAAAAATATAAGAATAGATTCAAAGATGAACAAATAAGGAATATAGAACATACAATATCTCTTCTAGAAGCATATATAATTGAAAACAAGGAAAGAAAGAACTTCAGCTAAATTGCTTTTCAAAATTAAAACTTCTCAACGCATATCTTTCCTTCGTCTATCTTTACTACTACTTCTTCGCCTTCCTTGAATTTACTTGCTTTTGTTGCAATCTCAGGCAGAAGAATGCGCTTTCCTCTAAAATCAAGATTTGTAATAATCTGCTTTCCGAATTCTGCTTTAGGAAGTTCTTCACGCAAAAGCTTTTCACTTTCGATTTTCTTTTTCATCTCGATAAACTCCCCAGTCTTTTTATATACAAAATGAGCAATATCTCTTGCTATGTCCTTCTTTGTCACAGCAGTTATTCCCCTCAATCCCGGTGAAATATTAGCTTCTATCACCAAAGGCCCTTTGCTGCTTTCAAGTATATCAATAGCACATATATCAGCATCTATCAGATTTGCTACTTTAACTGCAATCTCACTTGTTTCTTCGCTTACAGAAACTTTCTTTCCTTTAGCACCTGCATGAATATTTGCTCTAGCTTCTCCTTTCTTTGCAATTCTTTGCATTGCAGCTGCAACCTTATTACCTATCACAAAAACCCTTAAATCTTTTCCACCTGTTTCAACATATTCCTGAATCAAAAACGGCTGCTTCAAAGCAATAATTGCATCAAGCATGCTTGAAGCAGCAGCATAGCTTTCTGCAAAGATAACGCCCCTACCTTGTGTACCATTGGGCAACTTTATGATCACAGGATAATGCACTTCATTCTCGAGAATCCTCTTTGCAGTAACAGGGGTAGCTAAATAGATTTTTGGCATGGGAATTTTGTGCTGAGCTAAAAACAAATGCATTAATATTTTATCATGAGCAAGATAAAAGGCCTTGCTTCTAATCGGCAAATAACTTTTATTCTCAAAAGCAACAGCCATTGCATGAAGCAGAGAAAGATATCTAAAACTCCCTTTTATAAAAATGCAATCATATCCTCCAAGCAGCTTTCCATCGTAAGAAACCTTAATGCTTTCTTTAGTTGTGACTTCTATCCTCCTCAAATCAAAATCATCAACAATATCAAAAAATCGTTTCATCGCATCAATTGTCATCAAACTGCTTCTGCTTCTTAATGAAATAAAAAGTGCTTTCTTGACCATCTTTTAATCTCAACCCCTTTTATTTGGATCTATTAAAAATCCTTTCTTTAAAACATCCAACCCAATCAAGACTTTATACCGCATATGGCGTCTATTAGCTAAAGTAAATTTCCCTTCAAGCATTTTTCCAGCAATCTCGACCTTTGCCTTCACAACAGGCCTTATCTTATTTCCATGAGCATGTTTGATCAAAACAGTTTTTATAACAGGTCCAAGAGCAAGCTCATCAGCAAGCTTTTCATCTATGCTTCCGTTTGTTGCTCCTGTATCTATCTTTGCCATCAACTGTCTGCTTCTTTTCCTACCAATAATCCTCACCTTTTCAACAACACCAATTACGAGTTTGTTCATTCCAAAGAAAGAAAAAGATTCAAATTTAAAAGTTATTCTTTTTTCAAACCTTTCTATATAGTCTTTACTTCATAGTAGCGAACAGAAAAAACAAAGTTTTTAGCTGAATTTTGCGAAAATCTTTAAAATAAAGCGGCTTTTTTCAATAAAGGGGTGATAAAATGTTAATCGTAAAAAGTGCCCTAAAAGGTGTAGTACCTGGATTTAACATAGCTTCAGATTTTGCTGAAGCCCTTGATAAAAAGGTCCAAGAACTTATAAAAGAAGCATCGAAACGCGCAGAAGCAAACGGCAGAAAAACAATAATGGCGAAGGACCTCTAAAAATATAAAAATGAACAATTCCTTTTTTCTTTTTTTGATATGGAACCCACTGCCTTTTATCCGATCGATATCCAGTACAAACTAATAGGAGAAAAAGCGCACATTTATTTATTCGGCAGAACATCAGAAGGAAAGCAAATATGCATTATTGATCCATCATTTGAACCATATTTTTATGTTCTTCCAAAAGAAAACATCCAGCTTGATGAACTAAGCAAACAAATAGAGCAGATCGAAGTTGAAATCAACAATAAGCGCATAAAACCAATAAGAACAGAGCTAATTCAAAAAAACATCCTTAGAAAAGAAAAAACATTTATACGCGTTTATTGTCCTTATCCCCAAGCAGTTCCGCGGATAAGAAAAGCTGTTAAAGAGCATCCTCTCGTTGAAAATACATTCGAATATGATATTCCATTTGCAAGAAGGTATCTTATTGACAAACGCGTTACTCCATTAACAGCACTCAACATTAAAGCAGAACCCTACAATATAAGAAACAAAATACCAACTTTTTTAGCAAAAGAGATTAATCAAACAGATCAAATAATTCCGCAAGATAGCTTAAGAATTCTTGCATTTGATATAGAAACATACAACCCAACAGGAAAAAAACCAAATGCGTCTGAAAACCCCATTGTTATGCTCGCATTCTATGGAAAGAATTTCAAACGCGTCATAACGTGGAAAAAATTCAAAACAGAAAATGAATCTATTGAATTCGTCGACGGTGAAGCCCAGCTAATTGAACGTTTTATTGAAATAATAGAGCAATACAAGCCAGATATCTTAGTAGGTTTCTATTCAGACGGCTTTGACTTACCATACATAATAACGCGAGCTAAAAAATATGATACTAACCTAACAATCAATCTTGATTATTCTGTTCCAACTCATGCAAAAGGAAAATCAGAGTCGATCCTGCTCTTTGGCATAGCACACATAGATTTGTTCAAATTCATCAACAAAATATTAGGAATCCATGACCTCGAGTTTCTATCCTTGCAGGAAATAGCAAACCAGCTTCTCGAAGAAGAAAAAATGCGGGTTGATATTGATTCTTTAGCACACGTCTGGGATAATAAACCAGAACTGCTCGAAAAATTCTGCTTATACAATCTAAGAGACGCAGAACTTACCTATAAACTTTTGCTGAAAATTCTACCAAATATAATCGAACTCGTAAAGCTTATAGCACTACCATTAGCAGACATTAACAGGATGAGCACATCTCAATTAGTCGAATGGTATATAATAAGACAAATTCAGGACTTCAATGAAATCATCCTAAACAGACCAAGTTTCCAGGAGCAGCAAAAAAGACGTTTGCAAACATACAAAGGAGCTTTTGTTTATGAACCATCCCCAGGACTTTATAACAACATAGCGGTATTCGATTTCAGATCACTATATCCAAGCATCATCGTTGCTCACAACATATGCTTATCAACATTAAACTGTTCTTGCTGCAAAAACACAGCAAAAAGAATTCCAGGAATGGATAACTGGTTCTGCACAAAGCACAGGGGCATAATTCCTCAAATAGTTGAAAGTCTCGTAACAAGAAGAATGAGGATAAAAGAACTGCTTAAACAACGTCCTGATCCATTGCTCAAGGCAAGAAGCCAAAATCTCAAGTTATTAGCAAATGCCTTCTACGGCTATCTTGGCTTTTTTGCAGCTAGATGGTATAACTTGGAATGCGCTCAAAGCATAACTGCTCTCGGCAGATATTACATTAATAGAGTTATTTCAATAGCGAAAAACAAAGAATTTAAAGTCATCTATGCAGATACAGATAGCATATTCATCGAGCTTAAAAACAAAACAAGATCAGACGCCCTTGCTTTTGCCGCTGAAATAAATCAGCAACTCCCAAGCTTTATGGAACTTGAATTCGAAGGATTCTATCCAAAAGGCATATTCGTTGCAACAAAAGAAAAAGACACAGCCGGCGCAAAAAAGAAATACGCTCTTCTAAGCGAAAAAGGCGAAATCAGTGTAAAAGGTTTTGAAACAGTTAGAAGAAACTGGAGTCAGATAGCTAAGGAATTGCAAATGGAAGTACTGAAAATAATATTAAAGGAATCAAATCCTGAAAAAGCAAAAGAATACGTTAGGAAGGTTATTGCATTACTCAAAGAAGGAAAAATACCGAATGAACTTCTTGTGATTAAAACACAGCTACAAAAAGCAGTTTCAGATTATGCATCTATTGCGCCACATGTTGCCATTGCAAAAAAGCTTCAATCAGCTGGTTATCAAATAGGCCCCGGCAGCATGATTAAATATGTAATCAAACGCGGAAAAGGCCTTGTTAGAGAAAGAGCCGTTCTGCCAGAACAGCTTGAACAAGGTAACTATGACGCTGAATATTATATCCAGCATCAAATAATCCCTGCTGTAGAACGAATATTTGAAGTACTTGGCATCAAAAAAGAAAGCTTGCTTGAGCAATCCCAAAAACAATTAGGAGATTTCTTTAATTAGCTTTTTAAGCAAACTAAAATCCTTTTTCATCTTTCTTCTTATTTTCGGAAACCTCATCCCAGCAGCTGGATGTGCAGTTTTAAGAACAATCCTTCCTGAAAGCAAACTATCTGGAACATAGCGCTGTGCAATCTTTCCAAGCAACACAACAAGCTTTGGATTAACAAGCTCTATTTGTTTAGCAAGATAGTTCTTAATGCAGATCATTGCTTCGTCTGCTCTTGGAGGCCTGTTCTTGGGTGGAAAGCATTTAACAACAGACGTAATAAAACATTTCTGCCTATCAAAGCCGATTTCATCGAGCAATGCATTCAAAAATTTTCCTGCCTTTCCAACAAATGGTTTTCCAGTAGCATCTTCTTGCTTTCCAGGAGCTTGACCAATAAACATTATCTTTGCATTTTCTGGTCCTTCACCAGGAACTGCTTTTTTCCTGCTTTTCCATAACCTGCACAATCTGCATTTCTCTATTTTTTTTGCCAAAGCTTTCAAATCAAGACCCATTTTTTACTTCATTCGTATTAAAACATAAAAATATTTTTATAACACCCTCAAATAGCAAAAATTGAATGCAAATATTCGCTGACTTGCACATACATTCAAGATTTAGCAGAGCGACTTCTAAGGATATCACAATTCAACAACTTGAAAAATGGGCAAAAATAAAAGGTATTGATCTTCTTGGCACAGGCGATTTTACTCATCCTTTATGGTTAAAAGAATTAAAAGAAAATCTTACAGAAGACGGCTCAGGTTTTCTCAAAACAAAAAGCGGATTTACTTTTGCACTGCAAACAGAAATAAGCTTAATCTATTCCCAAGCAAATAAAGGAAGGCGCATCCACCTCGTTGTTCTTGCTCCAAGTTTTTCTATAGTTGACCAAATAAATGACTGGCTCAGCAAAAAAGGTCGCCTTGACTATGATGGAAGACCTATATTCAATATTTCATGTCCTGAATTCGTCGAAAAACTAAAAGCAATTAGCAAGGATGTTGAAATCATACCAGCCCATGCATGGACTCCCTGGTTTGGTGTTTTCGGCAGCAAAACAGGGTTTGATAGCTTGGAAGAATGCTTTCAAGATCAGACAAAACACATTTCTGCTATTGAAACAGGTTTAAGCTCAGATCCTCCAATGAACTGGCGACTAAGCAAACTCGACCGCATTAATCTTGTCAGTTTTTCAGACGCGCATTCATTCTGGCCATGGCGTCTCGGCAGAGAAGCTACTATATTCGATATCCAGCCGACATATAAAGAATTAATAAACGCAATAAGAACCGGCAATGGCCTTATAGGGACCATAGAAGTAGATCCAAGCTATGGCAAATATCATTTTGATGGTCATCGCGCTTGCAATGTACGCTTAGCACCAAAAGAATCAACGAAAATAAAAAATATCTGTCCTGTTTGCAAGAAACCGCTTACAATAGGTGTTCTTCACAGGGTTGAGGAATTAGCAGACAGACCTGAACAGTTTATTCCTGAAAACGCAAAAAAATTCTTCAGAATAATTCCATTATCAGAGCTTATCGCGCATTACAACAAAACAGCCATAAACAGAAAATCCACTTGGGACACATATTTTAAATTCATCCGCGCATTTGGAACAGAATTAAATGCACTTTTAAAAGCGTCATTTGAAGCCCTTTGCCAAGTCACAGGAAAAGAAAACGAAGAATTAGCATCAATAATAGTCAAAAACAGAGAGGGAAAGATTCCAATACAGCCTGGATTCGACGGCGTATATGGCTATCCTGTTTTTGACCAAAAGAAATCAAAAGAAAAAGAAAATTTATCTCTCATTACAACTGCAAAAACAGAACAAAAAGATCTTAAAGAGTTTTTCGGTTAGCAGTTACTTAAAACCACTTCAAGCAAAGTATATAGCTTATATACTAAAAATTTTTAAAGTATTTCATTAATCACACCGAAAATGTCATCCTACGACTATGAAGAGTATGATGAATATGTTGATGACAGCTATACAGAAAGCGAAGATGAACGCGACTATGATAAACTTGTAGAAGACGATACTCTTTCAGCGAATGAAGCAGCTTTTCTTCGAGGCTGTGAAAAAGCAAGTTTCAGAGAAAGCGATGACGAAGAAGAGGACTACTAAGGATGCTCATACTTCTCTTTTAGATATTCCTCTCTCATTTGTTTGAGAACATCTGCATATTTTGGAGCACCCACCATAAGCATCGGCTTTAATAAACAGAAAACAATTGCATCTTCTATTTTATCCCTCATTTTACCTTTTAATGTTCTCAAACTGAATTCAAGCTCAACACAACGTTTTTTTCGATCTATAGTCAGCTTACCCAATTGATCAAGAGATTTAAAAGATTCCAAATATTGCTCTGTCTGTTCTGGATTATTCAATATTCGCATAAGCGCTTCGCTGTTTTCAAATCCTCTTCGCTCATAAAAATCAAACAAAGCATTTTCAGCTTCAGTATCGCCAGCAAGAAATGAAACCCTCACATAAGGATTTCTGGAGCTGCGCCTTTTCCCGCGAGAAATTTCCAATTCAACTTGAGTAACATTGAGACTATATTTCTTTTCTCCCTCTATCTTCTTCGGACTAAAACGCCTATATCTTTTATCCATTAACTCATCTATTATTTCGGCAAGTTTTCGCTCGTCAAGAACAGCATCAAGTGCTCCTCGAATTATCCTTGAACCTTTACTTGCTTTGGTCATTATCGAAGATATTACAATTCTCAATTTTTATATTTTTTCATATTCCGCATTGTAAAGTGATAAAGAAAAACATAGCAAAAGAAAAAACAAAAAACAAACAAAGTTTTTTATAGTCTGATTTTATTCCTTTTGCATGCGCTTTACAATCAACAGAAGCGTTCTTAGTCTTGTTCCTGAATTAAAAATAGGAATAGTTCTTCTAACCGATGTTAACAATAAAGGCAAAAGCACAAAAATCCATCATTTGCTTGAAGAAATAAGCGAACTAATAAAGCTTAACTTTTCACCAGCTGAATTAGCAAAACATCCAATGATATCGCCTTGGCGAACTGTCTATTATCATTTCGGCTCAAAACCAACAAAATACAAATGTTCTGTTGAAGCAATGATAAGGCGCATTTTAAGTGGCCATCCTATTCCAAGAATAAACAAGCTTGTTGATGTATGCAACTATCTCATATTAAAGCACCTTATTCCAATGGGCTGTTATGACATCGACAAAATAAAAGGAAACATTATGCTTACGACTGCAAAAGGAAATGAGCGATTTATTCCAATCCATACAGCTGCAGCTGAAACACCAGATCCAGGCGAAATCATTTATCGCGATGATGAAAAAGTTCTCTGTAGAAAATGGAATTGGCGCGACAGCAACGAAACATCTGTTACAGAACAAACAAAAAAAGCAATATTTTTCATTGATGCTTTACCACCAGTTAAAGAA
>QMQQ01000016.1 GCA_003648985.1 Candidatus Woesearchaeota archaeon
GAATTGATCTGCAAGTTAGTAATTTTTTTAAAGAAAATCTTTTTTAGAATTTGAAATGTTAAAAAACATTGCTGAATGGACTACAGTAAGAGAATATCTTAGGGATTTTTTTCATTTGACTGCTTTGCTTTCTTTGATTGCTTATGAAAAAGTAAGTGAATGGTTCGGTGGAAATCGGTTTGGATTGCTTGTATTGCTCGGTGGGCTTGTGTTTTTTTTGATTGTTGATATATTGAGAGTCGAACTTAAATGGAGGGTAAAACCCTTTATATGGAGATTGTTTATTAAAAAAAGGGAAGCGAGTCAGTTTTCGAGTGCCCTCTATTTTTTTGCAAGCATTATTATTTGTCTTTCTGTGTTTAGAAAAGATGTAGCCTATGCTGCTATTTTTATAACTGCTATTGGTGATGTTGTTGCACACGAGGTTAATAAAAGATTGCATTATTTCAGATTGGTTAAAAAGAGAAGTACTGAAAGTGTGTTTGCAGGCCTTTCTGCTAACTTAATAGTTGGAAGGCTCTTTCTGCCGTGGGAGGTTGCTATTGCTATGGCTTGTGTTGCAAGTTTTGTAGAAGCAATATCAAAAAAGGTCGATGATAATTTTGCTGTTCCACTGATAGCAGGATTTGTTGGAAGTTTAGTTGCTTGGATTCTAGGGCTTTAGTCGTTTTCTATTCTTGGCGCTAATATGAATGAAAGCAGGACCCTGTCAACAGTCTTAAATTCAAGTTTAAGTGGATAATCTTTATTGAAGTGAATGGTTGCTACGTCAGCAAGTTTTGCGCCGCCAATCATTTTCTTTAGGTATTCGATTGAGTATTTCGCTTTTGTTTTTTCTTCTGGTGCTATTATTTCAGCTTGTTTTTCTGTCACTTCTGTTTTTGCTGCTGATAGTTCCCCTTCGGCCGAGATAGTGAATCTGTTTGGTTCTGCAATGAAAGCAACTGAATCAGCAACAATGTCAGCGTCTTCTATTGCATTGACAAGAATGTGGGAGCCGAGCTTTATCTTTACTGGAAAGCTTAGTTCTGGAACCCTGTGTTCTTTTTCCTCAAGCTCAATGGTTGGCAGGTTGAATGTTCTTGTTGTATCACCTCTTAGCAGAACTACAAGTCGATTATCTTTGTATTCAAGCGTAAGTGTGTCGCTTGGTTTTGTTCGCCTAAGTACTTGCTTTAAATTTGCTAAGTTTATTGCTATTTCTGTTGGTTCTGGTACATTGTATTCTGTAAAGCAGGAAGATAAGAGTTTAAAGACTACCATAGCAACATTTGCAGGATCCATGGCAATAAGCTCTAAGCCATCCTGGTTGATTTTAAACCTTGCTTCATTAACAAGGTCCGAGATAATAGCTATGCTATCTTTTAGATAACGGGGTTCTGTAAGAGTTAGTCTGACCATTTAGCAACACCTTTTTTGTTTGAATAGAAATTCTTATGCTTAATATTTATATTTTTTGGTAGATTGCTATTCAATTGCAGATGGAACATAAGAAGATTTGCACAAGATATATAAATTTAGAAGGATTATTTAAAGTATGGTTAACGAGCAGGATGAGAAAACAGTTCTAGATAAGTTTATAGAAGACATTGTGAAGATCATTAACAAGCACGCCGACTATGTTATTGTTGGAGGTTTCATAGCGATAGCACATGGTAGAAGTCGAGCTACTGAAGATATAGACATGATTATTGAACCTCTGTCTGAGCAGAAGTTTGCAGAACTTCATAAAGAACTTCTGAAATCAGGCTTTGAATGCATTCAAGGTGGAAGTGCTTCTTTCCTCTATAGAACTTATCTTTTGCATGGTGATGGTATTAGGTATGTTAGGAAAGGAGAGTTTATACCTCAATTAGAATTAAAATTTGCCAAAGATAAACTCGATGAATATACTTTGAAAACAAAGACAAAACTTCCTTTTACAGGGCTTGATGTTTATTTTGCAAATATCGAAACAACAATAGCGTTTAAAGAAGAGCTTCTTGGCTCACGAAAAGATATTGAAGATGCTAAACATCTAAGAATAGTTTATGAAGATAAGCTGAATGATAAAGAAATAGAAAAGATCAAAAAGATGATAAGACTTGTGAAATTGGGAAAAAATGGAAAGAGATAAATCTCATATTATTCATCTTGAACAATGGGCAAAGTTTGTTAAGACACATTCGAGAAAAGAATGGAAAAAGCATATAAAGCCATTTATCGATGCTCAAGTAAAGAAGGCAAATATTTTTTTAAGAAAGCTTTGCGAAACAAAAGAAGGGAAAAAGAAAATAAAACGTCTGTTAAGAATAAGGTAATCTCAGAAAGATTTTTAAATCCGAAATAGGAGTGTTCTTAATGGTAGGGAAGGATTTAACTTTCGGTGCTTGCCATTGGCAATGCACTGAGGAAGGTCCGCCCACCATTAAAAGCCACCTTCGTAAGGAGGGTTCCGAATAGGAACGGCAACCGCCCAGAAACGGAACATCCTTCAGGCAAGGATGATGTGGCGAAGTTTCCTCGAAAGGGGAAACGAGCTAACCTGCTGAACTGCCTGGAGGGAATGGTGGAACGGCGAGCCCTGGCTGGTGCAAGTCCGATTGGACGCTAAGTAGGATGTTAAAAGGGCTGTCTGTTTGCTTAACAGAGCCCGACAGAAGGCGGCCTAACCTTCCCTACATTTTAATTTAATTGATGAGAATAAAAATGGCTGATCAAAGAATAAGGCTTCCTGCTGGTGGTGGAGGATTATTAAGGTATTTTGACGAATATAAAAGCAAACTTAGTTTTAAACCTGGAAGTATTATTGTATTGACAATAATCATTATCGTGTTGATGATTGTTTTGCATACCTATTTTAAAGCGCTATTTGGATTGTAGTTCTAAAAATGTTTGGGCTAAATATGAAGGATATGATGAAGGCAATGCAAAGGCTTGGAATAAAACAAGAAAAGGTTGATGCTGAAGAAGTTGTCATTTCTTGTAAGGAGAAGGATATTGTTATTAGAAATCCTGATGTTGTAATCGTTGATTTTCAGGGTCAGAAGATGTTTCAAATCAGTGGCGTGGTAGAAGAAAGGGAAAAAACAGGAATCAGAGATGAAGATATAGCTTTGGTTGCTGAAAAAGCAGGTGTAAGTGAAGAAAAAGCAAGAGAAGCTCTTGAAAAAGTTGGCGGTGATATAGCAAAAGCTCTTCTTGAGCTTGAGAAGGCTTAGGGGGAATAATTTTTTAAAAATTGATTTCATTCTTTAGTTGATGGAAGCATATGAGCTTGTTTTAGAAAAAGCGAACAAGTCGCTAAAGATTGCAGATCATATGCTTTCTGTTACTTATAAACTTGTTAATGACCCTAAATTGCTTTTAAGCATAGTTGAGCATATCTTTGCTGCGGTGCTGAATGGAATGGACGCTGTTCTGCTTTTTGAGAGATTATATAAGAGAATTCCACCCTATTCAAAAACTTTTGATGGAAGAGTAAATATGTTTAGGGAAAAATGCATTGGACGCGTAGGATTAGATAATAGCTTTATAGCATTGTTATTTGATTTAAGAAGCATAATAAAAGAGCATAAAGAAAGCCCGATTGAGTTCTGCAGAAAAGATAAGCTTGTGATATGTTCCAATACATACAGGATGAAAGTTTTGAGTGTAAACGAAATAAAAAAATATTTGAGCAAGGCAAAATTATTTATAGATGCGATAAATTCTTTTGTGAAGAAATGAACGAAACTATAAATGAATACTTAATGAAAGCAAAGCAAGAGATGAAAAGAGTAGATCATATTTATTGGGTTAGTTTGAAATATACAAGAACTGTTGATGTGATAAGGAATGCGATCGAAAGGATGCTTAATGTTCTTTTTTTTGCTGTTGATTGCTTTCTAGCTTATGCTGTGAAGCAAGGAAAAATTGATAGCATTCCAGCCACACCTATTCAGAAAGCCGAACTTGCTAAAAGCATTTTGAGTGAGGCAGATAAAAGTGAATTGGTTGAAGGAGTGGATTTTTATCTTTTTTTAAGAAAATTATTGAAGGCGCCTTTTAGCAGAGAGGATGAATATAGAAAGACTGTTAGGATGATTGTTGATTTGGAAGGAAAATATGTTTCTGTTGACCTAGAAGAATTAGCTAACTATTATGCAAAGGTTAAAGCGTTTCTTTCGGCGATTGAAGATGTTGTAAAATGCGAAGAAGTACTGTAGAAAAATTGCTAAGAAAAGGTTGGAGCAGAGAGGAAATTTCAGAAACAACCGAATCATTAAGAAAAGGAAGATTTTCAGATAAAAGCAAGACTTTTGTGTATGGGCAGGCAGTACTTTTTTGGATGGGGTTTTTTGTTATTTTGATTGGAAACTTATTGATTGGAATTGTGCTGGTTCCTTTTCTGTTTGTTATGAATCGGCTTATTTTTGACCTTATTATTTTAATTCTCGGGTTTTGCTTTGGTATGCTTACTTGTGTTGTTTTCAGGGATCTGGAGCATTTGGAGAAAAAACACAGGATGCTTTTGCTTTTTGTTGTGCCAATGATTGCTTTGGTTAATCTTTTGTTTGTCTATTTGGTCGCAAAGCGATTAAATGAATTGTTTGCTATTGGTGCTTTGAGGGAAAATCCTTTTATCATGATTTTTCTATATGTTGCTTCTTTTCTTGCACCGTATGTTTACTGGCTTGTTTTTAGAAAAGGGCGGTAGGCGGGAATCGAACCCGCTTCTGAGGCTCCACAGGCCTCCGTGCTAACCATTACACCACTACCGCCATCGCGCTTTAAAAAAACTTATAAAGAGTTATTTTTTAAGCTTTTCCATGAATGAAAAAGCAAAGTACGAGCTTAGGAAGTTTATTGATGAATTGTCGAAGTATAGAGGAAGGCATACAGAATTGGTTAGTGTATACGTTCCTGCTGGCTATGATTTGAATAAGATTATTTCTCATTTGCAGCAGGAACAGAGTACTGCTATGAATATTAAAAGCGCAACCACAAGGAAGAATGTTATTGCTGCGCTTGAAAGGATGATTCAACATTTGAAGGTTATTGGAAGAACGCCGCCGAATGGACTTGCTGTTTTTAGTGGAAATATTGCTGAAAAAGAAGGCGAACAGAATATTAAGGTCTGGAGCATAGAGCCGCCAGAACCATTGAAAATCAGGATTTACCGATGCGATAAGCAATTTATTCTTGGGCCATTAGAGGAGATGATTGAGGCAAGAGAGTTGTACGGATTGATTGTTATGGATAGAAGGGACGCGCATATTGCTCTGCTCAAGGGAAAGGCAATTGTGCCTCTGATTAAAACGCATAGTGAAGTTCCTGGAAAATTCAAAGCAGGAGGACAGTGTCTAGCTCCAGATACACTTGTTCAACTATCAGATGGTAGGATAGTTGAAATTAAAGAGTTGCATAATCCAAATATTGTGCAGAGTGTAGATTTTGAAGATTTTTGTTTTGAAAAAGGGAGGGTCGTGGATAAGTGGGAGAATGAAAAAGAAGCTCTTAGAATTATTACTAAGTGCCCGCGGCTTGAGGTTGAGTGCTCATTGGACCATGTGTTTTTTGTGCTAAGTGATGGTTGCATAGAAGAAAAAAGGGCGATCGAATTAAAGGTTGGTGATATGTTGGTTATGCCAAAGAAGATCAACATTAATAAAAGGAGCAAATCCCCAAAAATTTCTAAGCCATCTGAAGTAACACGTCCTCCACAAAATCAAGCTGAAATTCCTGAAGAGGTTTTAAAGGGTCCTGATAGATTTCTTGCAAAATTTCTTCGAAGTATTTTTGATGTCAGAAGTGAAGTCCACGAAGAGGGAATACGAACTTTATTCCAATCAAAGAAATTGGCTAAACAAACACAAATAGCCTTACTAAGGTTTGGTATCCTTGCTTCATTTTATTCCAATGGGAAACGTGTGTATCTTCTAGAAATAAATGATAAAGAAAGTCTGAAAAGATTTTGTTCTCAAATTGGTTTTAGTTCGCAGGATCAGCGAAGTTATTTATTAAAATTACTTAGAAATAGAGCGGAAGATTTTATTCAGCGATCTTCATTTCCGTTTCTTCCTGTTGAAATATCTCAAATTAAAAGGCTTGGAAAAAAGGCTCGTATGGTAGATATCAGTGTTGATCGAGGAAATTTCATTGCAAACGGGCTGATTGTACACAATTCTGCTCAACGTTTCCACAGGCTTATAGAAGGTGCAGCAAAGGCGCACTACAAAAAGGTTGCTGAAAAAGCAAAGGAGCAATTTTATGGAATGAAAGAGCTAAAAGGAATTATTGTTGGCGGTCCTGGTCCGACGAAGTATGATTTTGTTGAATATCTTCCAACCGAGCTTAAAAGAAAGGTGATTGCGATAAAGGATACAAGCTACACTGGAGAATTCGGATTGCATGAATTGGTTGAAAAGAGCAAGGATGTTTTAGCAAAAGAGGAAATAATAAGGGAAAAAGAGCTTGTTGGAAGATTTTTGGATTTGCTTGCAAAAAAGCCAGGAATGGTTGCGTATGGTAAAGAAGAGGTTTTGGAATTACTTAAGGAGGGAGTTGTTGATGTTGTTTTGATTTCTGAGGTTATACCAAAGAATGTTGTTGAAATGTTTGAAGCAGAAGCAGTTAAAGTTGGAAGCAGGATTGAGATAATTTCTACTGAAACAAGGGAAGGTGTTCAGCTAAAAGAGATGGGCGGTATTGCTGCTATTTTGAGATTTGAAAGAAGGGAAGAATAGAATGCACTGGCTTTCTGATGCTTGGAAAGAAATTTTTGGTGTTAGGCCAAAGAAAAAGCTTGAACTTCGCTTTAGCGAAAAAGGATTCAAAGCCTTTGCTGTTTTTATGTTTGATAGGATTGTTTTTCTTCTTGGCAGCGAATGGCAAAAAGTTGATGAGGATATTATCAGAGGACTTGTTCAGCATTTGCTTTTGAGCTTTGGAAGGAAACGGGCAAAGAGAAAAGTTACAAAATGGATAGAGCTTTATAATAGCTTTATCAAGCATTTAAGCGATGCGCAATCTTTGAAGGAAAGAAAGCCTACTTCAAAGGTGTTGGAGGAAAGCTTTAATAGGGTTAATGAAGAATATTTCTTTGGTGTTTTGGATATGCCGAAATTGAGATGGGTGAAAAGCATAGCACAGATTGGTTGTTACGATTTTGTAAAGGACGAGATAAGAATAAGTAACCTGCTTAAGGATGCGCCTGACGAGTTACTTGATTATGTAATGTATCATGAATTGCTGCATAAGTGGTTGAAGTTTAAATTGAGACGAGACGGTGTTGCTCTGTATCATAGCAGGAAATTCTCAAAGGCAGAGAAAAAGTTTTGGAATGCCAAAGAAGTTGAAAAGGAATTGAAATTGTTCATTCGGAGAAAGTTAAGAGAGCAAAAGATTTAAATATCTTCTTTTTGGCTAAATGAGTATGTCTGAAAAGTTTCTTCCATTGGCGGCGATGGAGAAAGTACTAAAAAAGCAAGGAGCTGAAAGGGTTTCAGATAAAGCAAAAGAGGTGTTGAAGAGCGCTATTGAAGAGATTGCTGAACAAATCGCAAGGCATGCTGTGAGGCTCGCAAAACACGCTGGAAGAAAAACTGTTATGGGAAGCGACATAAAGCTTGCTGCCAAACACGTTAGATAGATGATAAGATAAAAAAAGGCGTTGGTGATTTGAATGGCTGAAACAAGATTAGTCGGCGTCAACACGATTAAGGTTGGGAGTTATATCGTGATTGAAGGCGCTGCATGTAAAGTAACAAATATTCAGGTTAGTAAGCCAGGAAAACATGGACATGCTAAGTATAGGATTGAAGCTGTTGGATTGCTTGATGGGAGAAAAAGGACAGTTATAATTCCTGGTGGTGATAATGTCGAGGTTCCAATAATTGAGAAGAAAGGTGCTCAGGTTTTAAGCATAGCTGGCAATAAAGCGACTGTTATGGATAATGAAACTTTTGAAACTTTTGAACTTGATATTCCAGAAGAGCTTAAAGATGATGTTGTTGAAGGATGCAAAATCGTTTATTGGGATATTTTAGGACAAAAAGTTATTAAACAGGTAAAAGGCGAATAAGCTAAATGGTTGAATTAAAATGGCAAGGTTTGCTGAAGCAGAAGCAAGGAAATTTAAGAACGTATTTGTTTGTAGGAAATGTAAGAGTAAGATAAGAGCACAGCCTATTAAAGTAAAGCTTGGAAAGGTGAAATGCAGGAAATGCGGCAGTAAAGCTTTAAGGCCGGTTAGGAAAAAATAAAAAGAGGTGAAAAATGAATTTTAATTTGGTTTCTGCTTTGTTATTTTATATTGCAATAGGGATATTGATTTTTATTTTTAGACGTAAATTTAAGGTTTATTATAAAATCGCTTTTTTGTGTAAGACGAAATTTGGTTTGAAAGCAATAGATTGGGTTGTTAAAAAGTTTGGATGTGTTGTAAGGGGATTTGGCGTTGTTTCGAGATATCTTGGCATTGTTGGAATGGGTGTTATTGTTTTCTTTCTTGCTGCGAATCTTGTAAAGCTGATTAAGAATCCGGCTGCTGCTGGTGCTGTTTCGCTTGTTATTCCTGGCGTAAGGATTCCTGGTAGTGCTGTTTATATTCCTTTTTGGCAAGGAATAATTGCTATCTTTATTGTGGTTTTGGTTCATGAATTCGCTCATGGGATTGTTGGAAAAGCGATTGGAACAAGGATAAAGAATACTGGTTTTGGATTTTTTGCTATTTTTCCCATAGCTTTTGTTGAGCCTGATGAAAATCAATTGAAGAAAAAGAACTGGAAAAAGCAGATTGATGTTTTTGCTGCTGGGCCCGTTATGAACTTTGTTGTTGGGGGTCTTTGTTTTCTTTTACTTGCTTTTCTGCTTTATCCTGCTGTCGGGCATGCATTTGAAGCGAATGGTGTTTTGGTTAAAGGAGTGATGAGAGGATTTCCTGCTGAAGATTTGTTTAAAGAAGGAGATATTATAACTGGGTTGAATGGTGTTCAGATAAACACAGTTGAGGAATTTAAGCAGATCATGATGAATATTTCTGCTGGTTCTGTTGTTCATGTTAAAACTGTTGACAGGGAATTTGATATGAAAGTTGCTGAAAATCCAGATATGCCGGGAAAAGGATATTTTGGTATTTACATAACGCAGAGTTTTAGAAAAGTTCATCGGTTTGCTCCTGTTCTGCTTTTTTTGTTTACGCTTTTTGGGTGGATGTTGAATTTGAATATTGGGATTGGGTTGATTAATTTGCTTCCTGCAGGTCCTCTTGACGGCGGGAGAATTTTATTTGTGCTTTTGAAGAGGTTTTTTGGTAAAAGGGGTGAAAGGATTTTTAGACATATAAGCGCATTGATGTTGCTGTTGCTTGTTTTGAATTTTGTTTTTCCTTATTTTAATATGTTGTTAATTCGCTAGTTATTCAAATTCTTTTTTGTCGAGGAAGTATTGAAGAAGCGTTAACGACTGATAAGCAAAGTATGTTTGTTTTCCGAGTGAAATGGTTTCTGATGAAATGGTTGAGATTCTTTTGAATTCTTTTTTTGGAAAGCCAAGATGATCAGCAAAACAGAATATTGCATTTGGTAAACTCTTTAATTCATCGATTGATTTTCCTTTTTTATCTAGGAGATAGATTGTTTTTGTTTTGGAAGCTTTTGTTAGGAATTCTATTATACTTTCTTTTTTCATTTCACAACCTTTGATTTTTTTCTTTTTACTTACTAAATCTACAAGTAAAGTTGCTGTTTTAATGCGGTCAATTGATGCAGGAGCTGACGATGTTATTGTTAAATGCAATGGAGGATTTGGTTGGCCGTAGAGAAAGCAATGTACTATAGCTGAGCGCTTTTTATTTGCTGTGAAGAATGCTTCAATGATGAAGTCTCTGATTATGTCGAGTCTTCCTTCTTGGAACAGGTTTTTTGGATTTATCTTTCCGCCTGTTCTTGCTGTTCTCGAGAATATAAGAAACTCCCGCATTTTTATTTTTCTTTTGATTCGAGCTTTTTTTGTTTTATGTTTTCAATGTAGTTTCTTATTTTTGGATCTGCTGCTGGCGTTGCTCTTTCTGTAAGCTCATAGTAGATGTGTTCTGCTTCGGTTCCCCAGCTGAATTCACCTTTTTGCTTTTCTATTTTTGCTATTTTGAATATTCCCTTTGAAAGTCCTTTTTTAAGATGATAGTAGATTACTCTTGCTGTAACTTTGCCGAATAGTTCGCGATAGATTTTATAGATGTTATAGCCGTGCGTTGGACCGTTGAAATAAAGAATATCTGTGATGCGTTCGCGTATTATTGAATATTCTGGTCTGCCTCTACTTCTGCTGTTTTGTTTTTTGTTTTCCATATTGAAATGAATTTTTTTGTTTTAATTAAAATTTTCGCTATCGTCCGTCGTTTTGTTTAAGAAATTTTTTAAACTTCTGTTCGAACGTTTGTGAAATGTTTTTGTTTAAACTTTCAAAAGAATGGCCTGATCTTGCTGCAGCTGAGGTAAAGTATTTGCTTGGTTTGAAAAGGATGCGTGTTTTAGATGGGTATGTTATAGCTAAGTTTTCTGCTAAAAAGCTAAAACTAGCAGATAGATTGGCTTTAACAAAATACGTTTATAGGATTTTATTTGAGTGCGATGAGTGTGATTTGTTTCAACGGTTTGAACGGTTTGATTGGAAAGCAGTTGTAGAAGGAAGTTTTTGTATTAAAGCATTCAAACATAGACTTGAAAAAGAGCTGGCTAAGTTTGTTTGGATAAAACTGAAAAATCCAAGAGTGGATTTGGAAAATCCAGATACAAAAATAGTTGTTTTAAAAGCAGGAAAAAGATGTTTTTGTTGTATTGAGTTATTGAAAATTAAACACGCATTTGCTGAAAGAAGACCGGATAAAAGGCCCGGATTTCATCCATCAACACTTAAGCCGAAACTTGCTCTTGCCTTAGTGAATTTGTGCAGTGCTAAGAAATGCGTTCTTGATCCTTTTTGCGGAATTGGCGGGATTTTGATTGAAGCAGGATTGATGGGCTTAAAAGTTGTTGGCTATGATATTGATCCCAAGATGATAGAAAAAGCAAAAATGAATCTTGATTTCTATGGCATTAAAAATTATAGGTTGGTGGTTGGTGATGCGAGGAAGATAAAAAGAAAATATAGATATGTTGTTAGTGATTTGCCTTATGGGCTTTCAACCTTTAATATTGAAAGAGAAAGGTTATATCTTGGTTTTTTGATTAATCTGAAGAGAATTCTGCTGAAAAGAGCAGTGATAGTTTTTCCTCATTTCGTTAATTACAAAAAACTGATTAAAAGAGCTGGGTTGAAATTGAAAGATGAGTTTGAGATTTATGTCCATAAAAATTTAAGAAGAAAAATATGCGTCATTGAGCCATAATCTCTTTGTATGCTTGGTTAAATGCATTGAATTGTTCTTCGTCATAGGCTATGAGATAAACAATTATTTGCGGTTTTTGTTTTTCGGCTATTTCTTTTAATGCTTGAATGATTTGTTTAGCTGCTTCCTCTTTTGTTACTGCACCTACGCCAGTGCCAAGAGCTGGAATTGCTAAAGATTCTATGCCGTGGTCAATAGCGCATTTCATCGCTGCTTTTGTTGCTTGATATACATTTTCTGGTGGAATGCGCATTGGTCTGTGCATTGTTGGTGCATGAATAACATATTTTGCTTTGAGCTTTCCTGCTTTTGTAATGATTGCTTTTCCTACTGATACAGGAGCGAATCTTTTTGCTTCGCGTTCTATTTCATCGCCTCCTTTTCGCTTTATAATAAGCGCTAATCCTCCACCCATAGACATAAAAGAATTTGCAGGGTTTACTATGGCTTCAACATCGAGCTCTGTTATGTCTCCTTTTATTATTTTGATTTCCATGTATTTGAAAAAATTTATTAAGTTTAAAATATTTTTTGTTAAGGATGGATGCAAAGATTGTATTTCTCGGCACTGGAGGAGACGCTGTTGTTATTGGCAAGGGTTTGCTTGGTTGCGGAGGTTTTGTGCTAAAGCTTGGTGATACTCAATTTCATATTGATCCAGGGCCGAATAGTTTAGCAGATGCAGTTAAAAGCAAGGTAAATATCAGGGCAAACACAACTATCTTTTCGACTGTTTATGATATGCTTCATTTTAATGATGTGAATGCAGTTATTGCAGCAATGACCTATGACGGATTTGATAAGAAAGGCGTTTTTGTGTCGACAGAAGAGATTGTTGAAAATGTTTTATTGAACAAAAGTAAAAGGAACGTTGAAAGGGTCATTTCTTTAAATCCTGAACAGAGGCTCGGCATTGAAGATGTTGAAATAAGAACCTTGCCTTTGAATAATAAAGCATACGGGTTTGGTTTGAAGTTTATTACTGATAGATTTGTTTTAAGTTATAGTTCAGATACAGAATATAGCAGAAGTGTTGCAAAGAGCTATGAGGATAGTGATATTTTGATATTGAATGTTCAACAGCCTGGAGATGAAAAAGCAGAAGGAATGCTTTGCAGAAAGGATGCTGAAAAGATTATTTCTATTGTGAAGCCGAAACTTGCTATAATAACACATTTCGGTTTGAAGATGTGGAAGGCTGATCCTATTTACGAGGCAAGAGAATTGCAGAGAGCAACTGGCTGTCAAGTTATTGCTGCGAAAGATGGCTTGGCTATAAGTCCTTTGAGTTATAGTGCGAGAAGTAAACAAAGAAGATTGATGTTCTAAAGTTTTTAATTTTAGTAAATTTTAAA
>QMQQ01000017.1 GCA_003648985.1 Candidatus Woesearchaeota archaeon
AATTTAAACTGTGAGCTATTTGTACAGGAAAATAATTAAAATGAACGAATTAAAAATTGTAGATATTCTGAAAGAAAAGTTTAGGTTAGACCGCTATCAAACACTAATCTTGAAAAGCCTAGTTTTTAATGAAAAATTAACGGCTAAGCAATTATCGAATCGGACAAAGATTCCTCTTACTAAAATCTATGGTTCGCTAAAATCGCTCTGTGGAGCAGGATTAATTAAGGTAAGCAATGAACGTCCTTTAAAATACTATTTTGGAAACTTTAAAGAAAGAATGATTAGTTTTCTCGATAAAAAATTCAAAGAAGAGGTGAAAAATGAATTGTTTTTAGTTTGTGGTGCACACGAACTGTCTAAAAGAAATATATCTGTATATATGAGAGAAATAAAAGATGGATATAATTTTGTTTTCAACGTTAAAAGGATGCTCATTAAAGACAATTCGATGGACATTATTACCATGAACAAAGTATTTCCGGTTATCTTCTACACAAAAGATGAAAAAGTTGCAGAAAAAATTCGAAACCAAGAAACAAAAAAAAGAAAAACATTGATGGGCAGAGGCATATTATTTAAAGAATTTTATAAAAGTTTTTGGGATGCTTATTTGCAAAATAAAAAGATTAGGTACATCATTGATTTGAATACATGGAATATTTACAAATCTTATCTGAAACAATTATTCACTAAAAATGAAATAGCAAAGATCATACTTTCTATTCAAGACTACTTAACAAAAACAAATATTTCCATAAGAATAACCAAAAGCGAAAGCCCGTATTGCATGTTCATAACAGAAACAACATTGATGTTTACAATTTTTAACGTATACACCTCTGGGCTTATTACAGAAAACAAACACATAGTAGATGTTTATGGCAATCTCTTCAATGAAATATGGAAGCATTCGAATCCAATTGGACCATCTTTAGAAAAACTCATGTATGAGATTTACCAAAAATGAGTATGAATATGATTCAAAAACTCGAGAAGCTCAAAAGCTATTATGGATTAAACTCAAATCATTTTTTGATAATGAAGGCTTTGTTAACAAAAGACCTTACCGCTTTTGACATATCCAAAAGAACAGGTATCCCAAAAAACAGGATATATGGGTTTGTTAGGGATTTGGTGAACAGAGGCCTTATTAGAAAAGTTGATGCGAGGCCTTCTAAATTTTCTATTAAGAATTTAAATGAAAATATACGTAATTTTTTAACTAAAAGATTTGATGAACTTACAGGAACATATATTAGAATATATGAGCTCCTTGAAGAAAAAGAGAAAGAACCAAATGTTCGTTATTTCGTTGGTACTAAAAGTCATATTCTGGAAGTACTTGATCTTATTAAAAACGCAAATTCACTAAAAATAATGTGTTCAAAAGAAAGAGTTCCATATTTTTTATACCCATTTAATGAAAAATTGTTTCTAAAGGCAAGGAATTTTGTTGCTAAAAAAAGAGCGGTATTTACTGGAATAGGACAATCCTATTTTTTATATAAGAAATACCATGAATTTTTAGAGCGAGATAAAGAGATCATATATGTTATTGATGAAAATTCTGTTAAAAACCATATTAAACATTTAAAGTCATGCTTGAATAGAACGCTGTTCAAATCCTTTGTTTCAAACCTTAATAAAAAAATAGACTCCTTTAAATTAAGAATAATTTTGATACCAAATCCGCTATACATTCACATTCATCTAACTGAAAATTGCGTATTGAAAAATATAGTATCGGGAGAACTCAATATCGGAGTTAGGGTCGATTCAAAAAGTGTGGCGAAGATTTATCACGATCTTTATGAAATCTATATTGAAAAAGGAATTGATCTTAAAAGATACTTCAAAAGGAGAAAATGGTAGATATGTTAGGTAAGAAGATGCCCTCTTTGAGGCTTGCAATTACAGATAGATGTAATTTGAAATGTAGGTATTGCCCTCCTTTCGGAGAAAATTATTCGAATGTGGAGAAAGGTCTAAGTTTAAATGAATTACTAAAGATTTTAAAGGTCGCTGTTGAAATCGGAATTAACAATTTTAAAATCACTGGAGGCGAACCTTTGCTAGAAAAAGAACGCCTTTCTTCTGTCTTAGAATTTTTGTCTAAAACAAATAGTATGGTTTCTGTTAATACAAACGGTGTTGAATTAAAAAGCAATGTAGATTTTTTGTTAGCTAAGAACGTAGCTTATGTTAAGGTAAGCTTGGATACTTTAAATCCGAGTAAATATATGAAGATTTGTGGTGTAGATTATTTGCACAAAACAATTGAAGGAATAAAAACCGCGATTGCAAAAGGATTAAAAACAAGAATAAACATGGTTGTGATTAAAGATAATTATAATGAAGTTCCAGCCATGATAAAATTTTGCCAGTCTGTTGGTGCAGATTTAAAGTTGCTCGATTTAAATTACTATGAAGATGTCGGAAAAAAATTTTGGTTAGACAATTATCAATCACTGACAGAATTAACGAAAGAATTATCTGCAAAATCTTCGATGCGTGCTGTGGTATTTAATGAAGGCGGATACGGAATTCCAATGACGCTTCTAAGACTCAAAAATATTAATATTTTAATTAAGGATAGCAAAAAAGGAGCAATGTACGGAGATGGTTGTAAAAATTGTCCGTTCTTGCCAGCCGAAAGAAAAAAATTCTATTGTCAAGAAGGAATTTATAATTTAACGTTAACTGTTGACGGAAAATTAAAGATATGCAAACATAGACCTGATGTAGGAGTTTCTTTACGAGGCTTGAATAAAAAGCAGATCAAAAAAGCAATGATTCGTATAATTGCAGATTTTTTTCCTGGAGCACCAGTTTAATTTGCTTCTATTTCCTCTCCTTATACATATCCAAAATCTCCTTTACTGTTGTTGCTTGTTCTGGGCTTTTGTCTGCTCTGTAGCGAACAAATCTCGGAAAGCGTAAAGCCAAACCCTGTCCTTTTTCAACAGCACACGTATGCAGAGGACTTCTTGTTATTTCTGCACCAAGAACTTCAACAACAACAGCAGGAGTAAACCAAACATCTGGTTTCATATCCTTATGCACAAGCAATCTTGCAGGTTTATGCGGAATTTTATATTTAGCAAATTTTTTTGGAAGTTCAGCTAATTGTTTATCTGTAAATCCGCTGCCAAGTTTGCAGAAGGTTTCAAAGCGGTCAAGTTTGTGGTTATATGCTGCACAGAGTAAAGCGCCATAGGTTCCAGCCCTTTTTCCTTTTCCATAGAAAGCACCAACAACAACCAAATCAAAGGTATCTGCAAGTTTTTGATATTCCTGTTTCCACTTTATCCAAAGCCAACCTCTAACGCCTGCTTTATAAGTCGAATCTGGAGCACAGCTTTTTGCTATTATGCCTTCTGCGCCGTGAGAGATGCACCAATTAAAGAAATCTTCTATGCAATCTATCTCTTTGCAAAGTTTTCTGTTAGCAAGTTTTATACGTTTTGTTGGTTTTATGATTTTCTGTAAAGCTTTATGCCTTTCTGGATACGGCTTATGAATGTAGGATTTTCCATTCAGAAATAGAAGATCGAATAGGAACAAACAAACTGGAATCTTCTTAACATAAAGTTCAACATCATATTTTCTTCTTCGTTGCATCAGGATCTGAAATGGCAATAGATTTCCTTTTTCATCTATCGGAACAACTTCGCCTTCGATAACATAACTTTTTGCTTTTATGCTCTTCTTCAAGCCTTCAACAACGTCAGGAAATTGATTAGTGGTGTTTTCAAGCCGCCTGCTGAACAGGATAATTCGCTTTCCATCGAAATGTGCTTGAACTCGCTCACCATCATATTTTTCTTCGCAGGCAATAACTCCTGGAATCTTTTCTTTTATCATCTGAACGCTTTTTGCTCTTTGAGCTAACATCATTTGAATTGGTCTGCCGACAGTAACGCCGATTTTTTCTATTCCCTTTAAACCTTTTATTGCAATAGTTTTTGCTATAATTCCAATGTCAGGGCAGATGTTGTAAGCGTGTTCAAGTTTAGGCTTGTTTGCTTTTGTTCCAGTAAAAGCAATTGCGAGAGCATCAAGCAGTGTCATATCGCCGGCTCCTAAGCGCAGAGTTCCGAGAATAATTCTTGCAATATATCTTGCTTCTTTTGGCGATGCTTTTTTCAACAGCGCAGCTAAAGTTTTTATTTTGAATTCCTGACTCCCTGGTCCTGAAGCAGCAGCAATCTTATGCAAGGTGTTGAATACCTGAGCTACAGTTAATGTTGGCTTGCTTTTGGTTGTGAGTTTTTCTGCTGTTAAGCCTACATCGCCAAGTTTTTTGAACGTGCTGCTTACTTCTTTTTCTGCTCTACCAGAATCAATTGCAATTGAACGTAAGACCATTTTTTCTGCCATGCCTATATTTATATCTTCATACTTTGATGCTATTTGGCCAAGAAGCAGATAAGCAATAATGTCAATTTCTTTTTTTGGAACTGTTTTAAAGAATCTTGCTAGTATTTCCCTCATTTTGTTTCCTGACGTTGTGCGCTCAAGTTGTTCGAAAACGTTTGCAAGTTTTATGAAACGTAGCGATGGCATTTTTTATGATTCTAGTTTGTTTTAAGCTTATTAAAAAAGCGAGCTAGTTGTTTTAGCGAATAAGTATTTATGATGTCTTTCTTTTCTGCCCAGCCCCGTCGTGCTGTTGCAACGCCGAATTTAATTAGTTTTAGTTGGTCTGCGTTATGCGCATCTGTGTTAATGGCAAAGCGCAATCCATATTTCTTTGCTTCCATTATTGCTGTGTCATTCAAATCAAGTCTATCTGGAAAAGAGTTTATTTCCATATGAACGCGCCTGTCTTTTGCAGCTTGAAAAATAGCTTCGAGATCAACAGCATAAGGCGGTCTTTCATTTATTATTCTGCCTGTCGGATGTCCGAGAATATCAACATACTTGTTTTCAATTGCTTTTATGATTCGCTTTGTCATCTTTTGCTTTGGCATTTTAAAACCAGAATGAACAGAAGCAATAACTATGTCTAGTTTTTTAAGAACAGAATCTGACAAGTCGAGAGAACCGTCTGCAAGAATATCAACTTCGTTTCCTGCAAGTATTTTTATTCCTTTAAGCTGACGGTCTATTTTTCTTATTTCCTTTATTTGTTCAAGAAGTTTTTTCTCGTCTAATCCATGAGCAAGAGGTTCGCTCTTTGAATGATCACTTATGCAAATGTACTGATAGCCAAGTTGTTTTGCTGCAAGAGCCATTTCTTTTATTGTGTTGTCCCCATCACTCCATTTTGTATGAACATGAAAATCGCCTTTGATGTCTTTATAATCAACAAGCTTAGGAAGCGCTTTTTTCTGCGCAGCTTCAATTTCTCCCCTGTTTTCTCTTAGCTCGGGAGGAATCCACTGCAAACCAAGTTTTCTGTAGATTCCTTCTTCTGTTTTACCGGCGATCTGTTTTTTGCCTTTAAACAATCCATATTCATTTAGCTTATAGCCTTTTTTAATCGCAATTTTCCTTAAAGCAATATTATGTTCTTTGCTTCCTGTAAAATATTGAAGTGCACTGCCCCAGCTCTCAGGTTTTAAAACGCGAACATCTGCTTGTATGCCCGAACGCAAAATTACTGTTGATTTTGTTGGTCCTTTTGCAAGAATTTCCTTGACATCTGGCATTGAAGTAAAGAAGTTCATTACCTTCATTGGATTTGTTGATATGACAAGTATATCGATATCACCGATCGTTTCTTTCATTCTGCGCAATGATCCCGCTGGACTAATTTTTTTGACTTCTTTTAAGACAGAAAGTTTTTCAATAATTTCATTTGCTATAAACCACGCCCTACCTAAAAGCATTCTTCCTTTACTGGCTTTATAAAGCTGGATTCCTCTCAGAATGTCTTCTTCACTTTTTTTTCCGAAACCAGGAAGAGTTGCAATTTTGTGTTCTTTTGCTGCTTTTTCCAGATCTTTTATTGTTTTAATGCCGAGTTCTTTGTAAAGTCGCTTTGCTTTTTTTGGACCCATTCCTGGAATTGACATTATTTCGTGTAGGTGAAAAGGAATCTTTCGCTTAAGCTGTTCATATTCTTTTATCTTGCCTGTTTTAAGAAATTCTTCTATTTTTTTAGCGAGTCTTTCGCCAACGCCTGGAATCTCTTCAAGGGTTTTTAAGCCGCCTCTATGCCATAGCACTTCAATATCCTCAGTAAGGCTTTCGATTGCTTTTGCGGCTCTTCTGTAAGCTCTTGGTTTCCATTCGACGCCTTGCATTTCAAGAATGTCAGCCATTTCATAGAAGATTCTTGCAATCTCGAGATTTTTCATTCAGAAAAGAAAATGAGACTGAAGTATAAAAAAGTTAGGTTGGAATATCGCTGTAGAAAATAAGAAACAAAAGTTATCTCTTGTATCTATAAAGATATTGGTTTCTGCTGTTGCCGTTTTTAAAGCGGATAGCTCTTTGCAGACGAAGTTTTTTTAAACAACAGGTTACGCTGCCAATACTTACTTTTAGTGCTTTGCTAATCTCTTTTGATGTAAACCATTTTGCAGGATTTTGTTTTAGGAAATCGTAAACTTCTTGCTGACCCATGCAGATTTCACCCCTCTGAATTACACACTACTCTTGAGTAACAAACTTATTTATATACCTTACGGTTTTTTAGAAAAGTTTAAAAATAATGTCACCAGTAGTGACAAAAGTAGGTTTGAATAAATATGAAACAGTCATTTTATATTGGAAAGCTTGCTGGAATAAAGATTGAATTACATTACAGCTGGTTTTTCATATTCCTGCTTGTTGCATGGGGATTAGCAGCAGGTTTTTTCCCGGCACATTACAAGGTAGGATTGTTGGGAGCTTGGTTACTTGGGGCATTTGCGAGTTTCCTTCTTTTTATGTCCATCTTACTACATGAGGTCGCTCATTCGATAGTTGCAAAACAGCATAAGATTCCTGTGCACAAAATTACGCTTTTCTTTTTTGGCGGTGTAGCTTCAATAGGTAAAGGAAAATTAACTCCAAAAAAAGAATTTGAAATGGCAATAGCAGGACCGTTATTTTCTATTTTTCTTTCTCTTTTGTTCTTCATTGTATATAAATCAATAAACTTTCTTTATGTAAATGCGCTTGCATTCTATCTCTATAAAATTAATTTAATCGTTGCTTTATTCAATCTTGCACCTGGATTTCCGCTTGACGGTGGAAGAATCCTTAGGGCAATTCTTTGGTATTTCTACAGAGATATTGTGAAGGCAACAAAAATTGCTTCTTTCTGTGGAAAGGTTTTTGCTGGGATTTTGGTAATTGGAGGTTTTATTGGACTCTTCTTCGGAGGCTTTGGTTTATGGTTCATTGTACTTGGTTTTTTCCTTTATATGGTCGCAGAAGCAGGATACGAGCAAACTGTTGTTAGTGCATTGCTTAATGGCGTTGGGGCACGCGACCTCCTAACTAAGAAGATTTATTGTATTGACGCAAACAGAACACTTAATGAACTTTCTAAGGCTTTTATTACGCTAAGAAAGGAAACTTTACTTGTTTTCGACAAAAAGAAATATTTGGGCATAGTAAGAATATCTGATTTGATGGACATAAAAAAAGAAAAATGGGCAAAAACAAAAGTTAAGGAAATAACTAGAAAGATCGCTCCAATAAAATTAGAGACTAAAATTGATAGCGTTTTTTTAAAGATGTTAAGATACGGCATTGATAGCATTCCTGTTATTAAAGGTAAACGATTAATCGGAACAGTTGAGAGAGAAGCCATAATTAAATTTTTAAGATTGAAGCAGATTTTAGGAAGCACAAAATTAAGAAGAGGCCTGAAATAAACAATTATTCCTTAGCACTTCAATTTTTATTTCATTGCAGATATCCGGGTCTTTTTTTGCTTTTGCAACGTCGAAAAGACATTGTTCGCGCGTAAGAAACTCTTTTATTTTTAGACACAAGGATTCGTTATTTTGGTCGCGGGCAAGAAGTGCAAAACAAGAATTCCGAGCATCCTCATTTAAGATAAAATCGCAAAGTCTTGGATCTTTGCTGATTTCTGCAATTATTCTATAACACAATGTAGCTTCTTTCTCATCTGTAATTAAGTTACATATATCTATTTTAAGCGTTTTTATTGCAAATTTTTTAAAGCAGAGATTTTGCCATTCTTCGCTCTGAATTCTTGTACATAACACAAGATTCTCGTTAGCTATCGCTACTTCTGCTTTACACCAATCTTGTGCATGCTTTAAAAATTTACAAACAGATGGATCATTATGTTTCACAGCAATAATTGTTACGCACTTCTCAAAAAGCGTCCTGTTCGAGATTTTCATACAGAGATTGACGTTTGCTTTAGAAACAGCTTTTTCATAGATGCACTGATCTGTGCTGCATATTTTGATGCATGCTGTTAAAACGATGATAACTATAGCAAGAAAAACAGTAATACCGAAAGCAGTGAAGAGAAATCTGGAAGATTTTTTTCTTGATTTATTTGATTTCTTTGGCATTCAAATAGAATTCTAAAATGACTTTTTAAATATTGTTAAACTCTAAAATTAGATTTTCCTTTTAATCACAGCTCCACAGTGCCTGCAAAAATAGAAGTCTCCATAGCCTCTTGCAAGATCAGTGCTTCCGCATTTTGGACACCTTGGTTTTCCAGTCTTTTTCTTTTGTTTTATTTTTGTTTTCCTTTTCTTGGTGGGGGTGGCTTTCTTTTTAATTTTTAGTTCTTTCTTTTTAACTTTTAGTTCTTTTTTTCTAACTTTCTGTCTTCCCTTATATTTCTTCACTATCATTTTATTCTTTATTTTAGATATTACAAAAAGATTAAATATGACTGCAATAACTGCTACCAATACAATTAAAAATAATGTTTTGTCATCAATATTGATCATCCTTTTTTGTTCTTCTTTTTGAACATCTTCACTCTCGTTGAAAATCGACTGTTGTGTAATATACAATGGAGTTTCGTTTTTTTCTTCGCGAGGCTTTGCTTTTTGTTGCTTTTCATACTCGCCCTTTATTGCAAATACAGAAAAACCAGGCGAAACTGCCTCGTAATGATAAAAAAGTGCAGTTTCCTCTCTCCTACTTGTTGCTAATTTCTGCCATTCATTAGCTTGGTACCTATAAAGAGCTATTGTATCTAAATTTATTTTATTCTCTTTTACCCATGATTTTTCTACTCTAAAACGGATTCTGACGCTTGATGTATCATCATCTGTAATTCCGCTCGTAGAGACTTTGATATAGCTATAAACATGTTCAAGTGGCTTTACATCATCTGGTAACTGTGTTAAACGAGAAGTCTTTATCTCTACGTTTTTCAATGGTTTTATCACAGCAAAGGCATAGCTTACAAAAGGTATTTCTGTTTTATATATGTTGAATTCGTGCTGAACGCTCGATGATAATTGAGCGAAAATATGAATGTCTGTTTGTGAGGCAGTTTGAGTTCCTCCGCCACCGCCGCCACCACCGCCACCGCTACCTCCTGTATCTTGGGAATCCTCGCTTTCGAAAGTCACTGAATAAGAAGTGCTGTTCGAAGTTTGCATTATATTCCCTGCTCTATCTTTACACCGTACATAAAACTCTCCGCTTGTTGATGATTCGAAGAATTCTTCAGCGCGATGATTGATGTGGTCTGACGTTGTCATGTTTTCCATATCCTCATAATCAACATCAGCATAATCATACCTACAGTATGCGTATTCATCTGTTTTTACTCTCAAAGTTACCTTCTTTCGCGAACCTTCTGTTGATTGAGAGGTGCTAATTTCAATTACGGTCGGTGCAACAGTATCTTTTGTAAATGTTATTGAAGCATTTTCGCTGAAAAGAAAACCGTCATATGCTTTTATCGTAAGCACATGGGTTCCGTCTTCACCCTGCCACGTCATTGATGTGTTTTGAGTGGTTTCGTTGAGGGAACCATCAATATAAACATAGTAAGTTAGATTGTCACCGTCAATATCTGTTGCTTGATACGCGATACTAACTGTCTGGATATAGCTATTATTTTCCGGACTCGAAATAATTGGCTTGTTTGGAGCTGCGTTCTTTATTGTAAGTATGTTTGACTGATACCAATCACTCCAATCATAACCGTCATAAACTCTAGCAGAAAATGACCAATTCTGTCCTTTTTCTGTGTATGATGGTTGCACTGATGTTTGATTTTTAAGCTCGGCTTTTTCAGTGCCATTTAAGTACCATGTTATTTCAAAAGCCTGCATTGAATCATTGTCTTTATCACAATAGTCGAAATGAGCTATCAGTGTTCCATTTGTTCTATTTAATAAATCAGATGATGTTAAGGTTATGTTTTCCAGCTGAGGTCTGTAGTTTTCGACGACATTAAGCGTAACATTATTTGATTGGCTTCTCCCACCAGAACCTAAAGCAATGAAAATAACATTTCTAGTACCGAGAAAATTGGTGTCTGGCGTAATAGTGACTATGCCACTATCGTTGTTGATTGTTATTGTTAGATTTTCAATATAGGATAAAGTACTGTTTATGGTCCAATTTATATCATCGCCATCAACATCATAAAAATGCTGAGAAAGATTTATGTTAGAATTTGTCGTATTCACTTTCCATGTTTGATTTGGAATTGGGTTTGATGTATTAAATTGTGGCGGCGCATCAATATCGTTTACTGTGAGATTCCATTCTGTTGAAGTATTCAGGATTCCGTCAGTACATACAGCCAAAATAGCATAATTTCCAGAAGAAAGATAATCGCTTGTGAAGGTCCAATTAGAATTGTTTGATACATCTGTTTTAACCGATTCGTTGTTTTTGAACCAGATAATCGTAAGAGTGTCATTATCCACATCTGAGCATTTTATTTGAAAAGTTTGGTTATCTGTTTCATTTATGATGATCTGTGCCTGGCTTGGATTTGTTGTATCAATCATTGGAGCGTGGTCTGTAAGTGTAACAATTCTCTCTTCGGTTTCGGCATAATTTCCAGCACTATCATTTCCAATAACTTTATAGAAATATGTTCCATGGCCTCTTTTGGTTACAATGCAATTTGTTCCTGAACAATTTAATTTTTCATTTGTTCCATTCCATGAAAGAATAAAAGTATCGATTGTTTCAGATGCAGTAACATTTATTGCGATGCGCGGAACATCAAGAATTGAATTGTTCGCAGGTGTGGGCTGAACAAACTCGAGTGTTGGACTTTGATTGTCTAAAGCTAAAAGCGCTGCAAGTGCATCGATTCGCTTAAAAGAATAACTATCACATGTTATTGTTTTTCCTGTATTTTCAAGGACTGATTCGATCTCTTCAGGAGCAAGCTCGTTTCCTGATTCTAATTGCTCATACTGAATAAGTAATGCAGCAATTCCTGCAGCATGCGGCGTTGCCATTGATGTGCCATATTTACCTGTAAAGCCGCCTCCGAGCTGCGTTGACATGATTGTGTCAGAACTTGAGCCACCAACAGCAAGAAGCTTTAAGATATCTGCTCTGTTTGAATATGCAGTAAAAACATCATTTTTATCAACCGCACCAATAGGAGTTGCGTTTGGTATGCATGCAGGCAAGGATAAGCCATCTTGACCCTCGTTACCTGCAGCTGCAAAAACGATTATTCCAGCTGCTCTTGCTGCATTGATTGCAGCTTCAACAACAGGATCAACACCGCTACAGTAAGTTGAGCTATGATATGTTGTTGTTCCAAGACTCATACTAATTATTTTAATGTTATAAGTGTCTGCATTGTTCACACACCAGTCGATGCCAGAAGCTATTGTATCCGAAGTTCCGCTTCCTGTTGAATCAAGGCTTTTAACAGCAATGATGTTTGCTCCATAAGCCACACCCCTATATGTCTGGTCTTCAGAAGCAGCAATTCCAGCACAATGCGTTCCGTGACCATGATCATCCATTGGATCTGCATCATTATTTACAAAATCATAGCCAGCTATTACTTTAACACCAAAACTTCCGCCGAGGGCTGGATGCGTGTAGTCAACTCCTGTGTCAACGATGCAAATGCCGATATTGCTTCCGTTTAGATGAGTACCATTGAAGTATAGATTCCAGACGTCATCAACATTCATTTGAGGCACGCTATCGTCTAGAAGAACTGAATAATCATAGTTTGCTTGAATTGCAACAACATTTGGAATTGATTTTAGCTTTTCAAAATCTTCTTTGCTTATACGCATAACAACAGCAGGGATTATTGAGAATTTATGTTCTATTTTTCCTTTTAGAGTCGGTGCAAGTTGTTCGAATTTTGCTTGTGCATTCTGAACGAGTTTTTTCATAGACTTTACTGGTATTTCTTTTTTTGATTCTTTTGCCTTTATTGCTGTAGCATCCTTAAGCAAAACAAGAACTGTTGTTTCGTTTGTTTGTTCAAATGATGAATATACATTTGCAGTGACGTATGCAGTTATTTGCGGGTTAGGAATAAAAAAAGAAAGAGATAGAATAAAGATAGCTATGATTGAAAGCACCATTACTGTTAAAAATGCGCCTCTTTTTTTTGCCATTGGTTAAAGGAATAGTTAAAGATTTAAATATTTTATCTTGATTATATATAAAAATCTTGGAACATACAAAAATGAGAATGTCATTATTGCTGGTTTGCCTTGGAATCGTTGTTGGATTTTTGTTTATTTTATTAGGAATGCTCCTAGGCATTCACGAAGGAAAAGGTAAAGCAGAAGTAAAG
>QMQQ01000018.1 GCA_003648985.1 Candidatus Woesearchaeota archaeon
CTTTATTATCTTTATTTTCTCGAATTTTTCTTCTATTTCTTCTCTTTGGCTTGTTACAATTTTCTTGAGTTCTTCTATGTTCATATTTTATATAATCACAAACTTTTTTAAAAAGCTTGCGGTTTTTTTGCCTGCTGATATGCTAGAGAGTTAGGTAGAAACATAGTATCCAGACTTCGGATCCCCTTTCAGTGAGCCGTTTGAATAAAGTTTACAGCGCTCAAAAGAATCTTGGTCGCTAACAATTTTCACATCCGGATTTGTAAGCGTTAAAACATATGGCAAAAGAGCTTTATAAGTTTGGAAGTTTTCCATATAATTTAACGGTATTTTAATTAACACAGGCCTGTTTAAGCTATCTAGATCTGACTTAATTTTTGCCCTAGCTTGCTTCAAAGGAAGATTCTCAAACTCTTTTAAATTCAGTTCATATATGATATAGAATAAATTTGTCATTTTACTTGTTTAATTAGATTTTAAATTATAAAAAATTATCGAATCTCCAATACGATTATTGTATAATCATCAGGCACATTTTGATCTGATTTAAGTTGGTATAGTGATAAGTTTTCGTTATTTTTAGCATTTATATATTGAATGATTTTTTCAGGAGGTTCTGTGATACATCCTTGAACGACGTGCTCCAAGTAGGATCTATCAAAACTCTTAGATGGAGTTATGTCCCCCACACCATCAGTACAGATAACAATTTTATCGCCGGGCAAAGTCGGTTTTTTATTAAATGTAAATCGGGGTAAAACCTTTTGTTTGTTTTGAAATTTCGAAAGAATCCCTAATTTAGGACCACGATGAAGATCTCGTTCCAATTGTTTCGTTTCTGAATTATAATAAAAGAGAAAATTTTCTCCGCCATTGAAATAAAGTAGTTCTCGCTCGGGAAATTTCAACACAGTTACTGCGCTCTGAGTTTCAAGCTCAAATGCAAGTTTTGTTTCTATTGCATAAAGCATTTCTGAAAGTTCATGCTCTGTTATTTTTGGTGTTTTTAGCATACCTATTAGCCTCATGAACTCAGATCTTACTTTTTTAATAACCTCTCTAGCCTCTCTACGTTTTTCAGGGAAATCGTTTAGAATAACAGTTGTTATTAAAGAATCACTATAAATAATAAAATTATCACCACCTAGTGTTGGTCCTTCTGGAAGGTGAAATAGAGCACCGTTTATAAGACTTGTCTGAAATTGAAAAATTTTATCTTCGAGTGATTTTGCGATATACTCTTTAGGAAGTGTTTCTTCAGTAATAAATAATGCTCTTGCCATATTAACTTTTCTTTTTTAACTACTATCTAGTAAAGACTATACGGCTGCCGGGATTCGAACCCGGGCCTGCACCTTGGGAGGGTGCTGTCCTACCACTAGACGACAGCCGTGTTAAAAGAAACCAACAAAACTGTTATATAAAAATTTTCAAGAAACAAAAGTAATCTTTCCGCTAAGATCAATACTATAAAGATAACTAATCTCAATCTTCACCGGCGTAACGAATGGCTCTTTATTTTCAAGCGTAAGCTTGCATCGCAAAGTATCGCTTCCATCGCTTAAATCCAAAGCTGGCTTATCGCATTCCATTTTTTCTTTACCTAAATAAACACCATCAACTTCAACATAATTAACATCACCATCGCCCTTATTTTCAAATTCAATTAAAAGTTGTGCAATAACTTTGCCGTCACTTAAGACAACAGAAGGTGTAATTCTTGTAACTGCAACAGGTGCGCCCTGACCCTGCCTCAAAACAACAGGCAACATAGAACATCCGACATTAATAGGCTCTCCAATCTTGGGATTGATGCAAACATCTACTGTAGCACTTGTTCCATAATCATAAACAACCTCTATATAAAAAGTTTCAGTAAAATCCTCTTTTTCAAAACCTTCAAATCTAATATTTCTAAATTGAAATTCTTCAATCTTCAATTCGCCGCTTGGCAAATATGGATCCCTTCCTTTAAGCATAAACCTTCTTTCAACATAGCTTGGTTCAATCAAATACTTTGTAAATCCACCAAGTCTTATAATCCCATTCTCAACATCATGCAATCCTTTATTCTCTAACTTTAATCCGATAGAGAAAACACTTCCTTTCCAAACATTCTCTGGAGGCATGTTCTTCAACAGCTCAACTGATACCCCTTCAAATCCAGTAGGCCTCACTTCTACTTTCTCTATTTTTCTCGGAACACATCCGCTCGATAAAATAAGCATCCCAAATACAAAAATAAGCACGATTTCTCTTCTCATTTTAATCAGCTTTCAAAATCTCAAGATCGAGTTTTTTCTCAATTCTATAATCATATTCAACTGTTCCGAGCAATAATCTCTTTTTCGGAACCTCAGTTTTTCGCAACACATCCTTAATCGTGACATAACAATAATCAATAACTATTTTCTCTCCTTTTTTAAGATTTGAAACTCCTTTAAGCTCAGCAGGATGCATAAAAATCAAACCGCTCCCATCAAAAGCAGAATTTCTGCATTCGATATCACTAACACCATCTTCAAAAATATCGCTCTTAACCTTAATGCTGCTTACTTTAACAATCTTTCCATCGCCAACATTTACTAAGTGCAGAATCAATGGCTGTTTCTCAGCATCATCAATAAGAGGATGCGTAATTTCATTTCCAAAATCTATTGCAAGAGCCGCAAATTCAGATGCGCTTTTGCTTCTTTCAATGCTTGATAATCCAAATAATGAAAGATATTCATCTTCCTTTGTCCATCTGCCTTGCCCAACAAATATCCTAACCAAACTTGTTCTTGCTTCTAATCCCTCAATAACAGCAGAAAAACCAACATGATAACGTCCTCGTTTTAATGCTGATTGATCTTTTGGTTCGCACGTTAAGGTTAGATACCTTTCACCCTTAACCTCATAAACATTATAGTAAGGTGGGGGTCCGACCATTCCTTCTATTTTTTCGCCACCAGAAACAGGTTCAAACCAACACTCCACACTTACCTTTAGCTTTTCATCATCAATTGTTTTAACATGAAGTTTTATCGGAACAGGTTGGATGTTTCCTTCGTAAAATCTTTTCTTATACTGCTTTACTGGAATTAATTCCACAACAGTATGCTCTATCATCTTTTCTTCAACGCTTCCGCTTTCAGCAGGCGGATTTATCTTCTTCTGAAATCCTTCAACATCGCCAGCCATCAAACTTTTCAATGCATCAAGCCATCTCGCATAAAATCTCTTTGTCGTGTTCCAATGTTCCTTTGCTTTTTCTTCAACCTTTGCTTCTATCTGCTTTGCTTGAGCAAATGCTTCAGAATGTTTGCTCTTATAATGCGTCACAGTTTCCTTATAATAGTTTGCCAAAAAAGGCCACCCAATAACAATCAGCGCAATAACAATTACCGCAAAGATGATTTTCGCTACAAAAGGGATCCTCAAACCTCTGTTCAGATAATCAATGGTCGTCTTAATAAAGAGAATAAACGCAATAAAGAACCAAAGATACATCCGAGCAAACAAAATATAACTATATCCAAAGGTTGTTAGCCTGAGAAAAAGTGGTGAAAGTATATCAAAAGCCAAGGCTCCAAGCAAAAACCAAGTAAGTCTGTAGCCCCTAGTTATCCAAAGGAACAAAACGCATGTAAGGATACTCATTGTCCCAGACCTGACAGGTTCAAAGCCACATGCCATCTTCACTGCAAAATCAACTGCAGCAACACCAAACAATGCAAGAACAAGGATTATATTCGGAATTTCAATGCCAAGCGCAGAAACGCTCTTTCGCTTTGCACCAGAAAAAAGATTTCCAATCCAACCAAGCATCTCTCTGCTAGCCTTACTTCTTTCCCTAACTTTTATCTGTTCACCTTTCAGCATCCTGTAAAGCAGACCTGTTTCTTTTTTTCCTAATCCTGGCACTCTTCTGGATAAGTCCGCAAGCGCAATATCTTTTGCATATTTTTTTCCATAGCGCAAATATTTTCGTTCAAGAGAAAGAATTTCTTCCTGTGGAAGTTTTTTCAAAATGCGATTTAACTTTTCAACCGTTGCTTTTTCAACGCCTCTTCTAAAAAAATCAAGGATTCCCATTGCTCAGAATCTACCTCTTTTTTATTTAGCTTAACTCGACCACCAGAGCAACGACATCTAATGTTCTGCTTGGAACAATTTGAACAGCATTGCTTCCCCTTACAACATAATCATTTATCTTTGCAACAAAATCGCTCTCCTTTTGATCAATACCTATATAATGTCCATTAACAATAACCTTTCCTATTTTCCTTTCAACACTTTCCCTAAACCTTATTGTAAGAATAGCATTCTTTTGACCGCTAGTAATAGCATCGTATTGCTCTGCACTCAGATCAAAATAATAAGTCGGATATTCAACTTTTCCTATCTTGCTCGCAACCATAAACCTATCAATCAAAAATCTTCCTTTTTCAGTCCTCATATAAACAACATTCTCGCCAACATTAACATAATCCCTTGTTAATTCAATAGGCTCGATCATGCTATTACAATCAGGAACAGCATCAAAAATCGTATGATCATTCAGCTTTACAACAAGTTTTCCTACATCTTCCTGCTTACACAAAGGAATAAATCTGACTATGACTTTCTCAAGATTTTCTCTTTCCTCGGGCGTCATGATAAATACGTGTCTTGCTTCTTGCTTTTCTCGAATGAGCATATCAGCAATTATCTTAACATTCAGCAGTTGGTACTTATTCTTCCGCCAGAAAGCAAATCCAACACCGCTTGCATAAAACTCAATGACATTTTTTCCATCGCGAAGAAATTCGCTTATCCGCAAAGGTTCAATGCTCGGTGTACTAATATAATTATTTAGAACCTCAACGCCGTTCACTTTAATAATAAGCCTTCCCTTTGCTTTAGAAATGTCAAAAACAACAAATGCATTTTCAACATCTTCTTTCTTAACATCAAAACTAATATTAACCTTCTTCTTTCCAAAAATTGTACTGCTCACATAAACAGAATCCCTTTCTTTCAGCACAGTCGACTCACTCCATAAATCAAGCTCAACGCTACTGATTGGATGTTCAATAGTTTTTTCAGCAATGTAATGCAATCTTCCAGGCGAAACATCAAGCAATATCTTCTCTTCAGCAGGTGGTTTCGCAACAGTTATATTCTTCTCTTCAAGAAGTGCCTCTCTTTCCTCAGGCGGAACAAGCAAAAGATAAAATACTATCAACAACGCTACAACAGCTATCAGAATAGCAGCACCTACAGCCCCTTGTCCTCTTTTCCTCTCCTTCCAAAACATCTATCAGCTATGAAGAATTTATATATATAAATGTTTTTCCAAAGCCAAACAAATGAAAATAATATCAAAAAATCTAAAGAAAGGCGTAAAGCTTAAGATAGAATCGCGAGATGACCTCTGGCATCTAGCAAACATAATAGCACCTGGCGACATCGTCAGTGCAAAAACAACAAGAAAAATAAAACTTGGCCCTGAGGAAAAAGCAACAGCTGTTCGAAAAACTGTTTTCCTAAAGCTCAAAGTCGAAGCTGTTTCTTTTGAAGGCGATATCCTCCGTATAAAAGGCATTGTCATCGAAGCACCAGAGGAAATTCCAAAAGGAGCTCATCATTCATTCAGCTTAACCATCAACGATTCACTAACAATAGAAAAAGAAAAATGGCTCGGCTTTCAGCTAAAAAGGCTCGACGAGGCATCAGCAAAAAAACAACTTCCAATATTAATCTGCGTTCATGACAGGGAAAAAGCAATTTTCGCAATAACAAAACAAAAAGGTGTTGAAGTAATAGCAACCATAAAGGGCACAGTGCCAAAAAAAGGAGTTGAAGAAAAATCAAAAGAAGACTTCTTCAAAAGAATTGTAACCGAAATTCAATCACTGGCAGAAAAATATAACATAAGCGATATTGTCGTTGCAAGCCCAGCATTCTGGCGTGAAGAAACGGCAAAAAGAATGCCAAAGAAACTAAAAGAAAAAGTCATTTTTACATCATGCTCATCAGCAACAAAAAGAGCACTAAACGAAGTCCTAAAAAGAAAAGAGCTCGCAGCAATATTCGAAAGAAACAGATTAGCACGTGAAATCAAAGCCGTTGAAATGCTGCTTGAGGAAATAGCAAAAGATCGTTTCTATGCTTATGGAATAAAAGAAGTCGAACAAGCAGCTTCTACTGGTGCTATTTCATTGCTCCTCGTCACAGACAATCTAATAAAAAAATTGCAGGAAGAAAACCGCTATCTCCACCTCGAAAAAATCATGCACGACGTTGAGCTTGCAAAAGGAAACATTATGATAGTAGCATCAGACAATGAACCAGGAAAAACATTAGACAGCCTTGGCGGAATAGGCGCAGTACTTCGCTTTAAGATTTCTTAATTAAACTCGCCATAGCCCTTGCTGCCCTTCTTGGATCAGAATAATTAGGAACATTATTCGCTTCAAGCAAATGTATCGCTCTTCTGGTAAAATAAGTTCCCATAAAACAACACACAATCGGTTTTTTTGGAAATCTTTTTCTCGCTTCTATAATAATTCTTGCATCATCCTCGCTTCTAGTCATCGTCTGCAATGTTTGAATCACAATCAATCCTTTTATATAATCCTCTTCTAACAGAGTGTTTATCGCAACCTCATACCTTTCTGGCAAAGCATCTCCGATTATATCTAAAGGATTTCTTTTGCTGAAAGCAGGATGCATAACCTTGCTTTTCTCAAGCTTCTTTATCGTTGACTTCTTTAACTCAACCAAATTTACACCAAATTCTTCGCAATAATCAGCGCAAAGAACACCAGCCCCGCCACCATTAGTAACTATTGCAATGGCATTTTCACATTTGCTCAGCATTGCATTTGCCTTAGCAACATCAAATAATTCTTCAACAGAATCAACAACCTCGATGCCAGCTTGCTTAAATGCAGTCGTATAAACATCATAGCTGCTCACCATCCTTCCTGTATGCGATAGCGCTGCTTTTTCTCCTATTTTGCTTCTACCTGCTTTAAGCACAATCACAGGCTTTTTCTTCACAGCTTCTTTACAGCATTCAATAAACCTTCTTCCATCCTTTACATTTTCAAGATAAACCGTTATGGCTTTTGTCTCTTCATCATTAGCAAAATACTCAATAAAGTCACTTACATCAAGCATAGCAGCATTTCCAACGCTAACTATAGCTGAAAATCCATAGCGCTCTTGAACAGCCCAATCAATAACGCTATCAGCTAATGCACCGCTCTGCGTTATAAAAGCCACTTTTCCAGCAGGAGGCATCGTCGGTGCAAAACTTGCGTTCAATCCTTTTGTAGGCTTTATAACGCCTAAACAATTTGGTCCAAGCAGAGGAATTCCTGCTTTTTTAAGCACCTTCAAAACCTCAGCTTCAAGTCTCTTTCCTTTTTCGCCAGCTTCACTAAAACCTGCAGAAATTATAATAACAGCTCCGACCTTTTTCTTGACGCATTCCTTCACAACCTGCAGAACAACATTCGCCGGCACAACAATGATAGCAAGATCAATCTCATCGTCTATCTCAAGAATGCTCTTATAGCATTTTAAACCAAGAATATTAACAGCGAATGGATTTACTGGATAAATCTTTCCTTTGAACGGAGCACAAAAAGGAGCAAGAAAATAGCATCCCTTTACTAAGTTTTTCAAAACACCATAGCCAACCTTTTCAGGTTCTCTGCTTGCACCAATTACAGCCACGCTTCTCGGATTCAACAATTTATCAAGTTTCATTTTTTCTCAACTATCCTTATATCAACACAGTATGCTTTTTTCTCATCAACAATCACAGGATTCAAATCAACCTCATCAAGCTTTTCATTCTCAACAGCATAATTTCCAAGCCTGACTAATATACTCGCTAATGCATCAAAATTAACTTTTGGCATGCCCCTATACCCAGTCAGCAACCTGTAACCTTTAATCTCTTTCATCATTTCAAGCGCTTCTTCTTTTTTAATAGGAGCTATCCTCAATGACTTATCTTGCAGAACCTCAGCAAAAATCCCGCCAATGCCGAAAAGCAAAACAGGCCCAAACGTAGCATCTCTTTTCATTCCAATAATAACTTCAACACCTTCGCATTTCTCTTGAATCAGAACACCATCAATCTTTGCCTTTCTTCGCTTTCTTTTCGCTAATTTTACAAGTTCATCAAATGTCTTTCCAACAATTTCAGCATCAGCCTCCACTGTTTTAACCAAACCAAATTCACTTTTGTGCAGAAAATCAGGCGATATAAGTTTCATCACAACAAGAGAAGCACCTCTTAGCTTTTTCAAGCCCTCAACTGCTTGCTTCTTATTCTTTGCAAAAACCTGCTTTGGCACTGGAAGCTTAACTTTTTCAATAAATCGCTCAATCTTCTTAAAATCCATTTAAATCTAAAAAACAAAAAACCTTTCATTAAAATTATTTTTGGAAAGATTTTTAAATAAATTTAAGTCCCTCCTGCTAAGGAGTAAAACAATAAAAATGAGCTTGCTTGAAGATACATTAAGTCAGCTAGGAAGTAAAAAGAGAACTTTTAAAAGAAGGTTGTGGAACGCAGTAAGAACAGCATATGAAACAAACAGAGAAACCTGTTTTGCAGCCTACTCCTATAATAACAGCATAGAAATCACAAAAGTTTCACTTGAAAGCGTTTCTTCAACAGCTCCTGAAGGTAGAGAATATTTCGAAGAAGGAAAAGGATTTCATTACGACTCTGTTCTAGATGATAAAATAATGCTTGTACATGTTCATCCTGGTTGCGAAGATTTAGCCAGATTTCCTTCACCAAGTGATCTTTACCTTGTCTCATACGTTCCTGAAATAATAGCTTACTTTGATGGCAAATCAATACATATGGTAGTTGTAGCAAAGCAAGCCTTTCTTCTTTCAGCCGAACAAGAAGAAAGACTCCATTTTGAATTACAAAGTGAATTAGAACAAGGGATGATAGAACATTATTGGAATAAGCTTCCAAAAGATTCTCTAGAATCGTTTATAAAAGAACTGAACAAAATTAAAAATCCTGATGGAAAGCAGGTATTCTGCGCTGAGTACTGGATTGTATCGCGTAAAAACAACAAAACAGTCTATGAAAGGATCGCATAAAAAACAGAATAGATAAAATTAAATAATCCGCAAAGATAAGATTCTTATGCATTTCAAGTTCGCTCATCTTGCTGATTGTCACATCGGATGCTGGCGCGATCCAAAGCTTAGAGAAGCAACCATCGAAGCATTCAAAACAGCTGTTGAAAAATGCATATCAGCTAATGTCGACTTTATCCTAATAAGCGGAGACCTATTCAACACATCACTTCCTTCTATAGATGAACTTTCTGCTGTAGTCAGAGAACTAAAAAAGCTCGAAGCAAAGAACATACCTGTATATTCCATTCCGGGATCGCATGATTATTCTCCAAGCGGAAAAACAATGCTCGCTGTTCTCGAGTCTGCAAAACTTATCACCTTGGTTTCTAAGGCAGATGCAGAGCATACAAACAGAATACGTTTGCTTTTCACAACAGACAAAAAAACAGGTGCAAAAATAACAGGAATGCTCGGAAAAAAAGGCGGACTGGAATCAGAATACTATAAAATTCTCGATAAAGAAGCACTCGCATCAGAACCAGGCTTTAAGATTTTTATGTTTCATTCAGCCATAACAGAATTCAAACCAAAAAGTCTTGCAGAAATGCCTTCTATACCATTATCGCTTCTGCCAGAAGGCTTCAACTATTATGCCGGCGGACACGTTCACGAAAGATTTCAGCATAACAATATTGTCTTTCCCGGCCCATTGTTTCCTGCAAACTTTAAAGAATTCGAATCCCTTCACTACGGAAGCTTTTGCATTGTTAGTGTTGATAATAACAAAATAACAGAAATTAAATTCGAACCAATTCAATTATTTCCGCATGTCGGCATAATGCTTAATGTAGATGGAAAAACACCGTCTCAAGCAAAAGAAGCATTGCTCGAAGAACTCAAGCAAAAAGACATACTAAATGCCATCGTTACAATAAGAGTTGAAGGAAAACTATCTCACGGAAAACCCTCTGACATGCAGTTCAATGAAATATTTGATCATGCATACGAAAAAGGAGCTTTTTTTGTTATGAAAAACACTTCAAAACTTCATGGTGAGCTATTCAAAGAAGTAAAAATAACAGCAACATCAACTGAAGAAATCGAAGAAAAATTGATTAATGAGCATCTTCAACAAATAAAAATAGGTTTATCAAAAGAACAAGAAAAAAATCTCGTAAAAGAACTAATCTCGGCTCTTGACATAGAAAAAGAAGAAGGCGAAACAACAACCACATTCGAAGAAAGACTAAAACAAAATTTCGAAAGAATACTCGAAAAACATATCAAAGAAATTAAGCCATAAAGTTAAGATGAAATATCCAAGAGAAGTTATTACAATAGGAAGCTCTGGAAAACCTGAAGCGCGTGTATTAATCGAGCAAGGCAAATACATCCGCTACACCTATCTTGATCCAAAAACAGGAAAACCAATAGCAAAAGGAAAAGAATCTATCTGGCTAAAAAGTAAAGAAGGCAGGATCGAACATCTGTTCTTCATTCCGTTAAAAAAAGGAAAAGGAAAAGCACTCGTCATAAGAAAAGAAGAATCCCCAAAAGAAAGAAAAATCTGGGACAATAAGAAAAAGAAAGCCATAGATTTATTTTGATAACCTTAAGTTTTCAAGCTCCTGCTTTAGACTGTCAACATTACTGACATAAACTACCCTGCCACCAACATCTTCTATGTATTGCTTTAGTTCATATTGCAAAGGACCGACAACAAATGGCTTATAGATAATAACTGGATAAGGCTCTATTTCTCCAATATCTGGATGTAATCGAATGCTTTTCTATATCTCCGGGTCCAATAAGTACAACCTTCATGGTCTCCACCTCACCATTGTTCTTGGAAAAGGAATAGCATCTCTAATATGTTTTAGTTTGCATATCCAACTTATTAATCGTTCAACACCTAAACCAAAACCGCTATGAGGAACACTTCCATAGCGCCTTGTATCTAAATACCACTCGTAAAGCTCAGGTTTTTCACCTTGAGCTATCAATCTTTTCTTTAACTTTTCAACATCAGTTTCTCTTTCGCTCCCTCCAATAACTTCGCCATAGCCTTCAGGAGCAAGCAAATCAGTAGCCAAAACATACCTAGGATCTTTATCCCATTCCTTCATATAAAACGCCTTTATATCTTTTGGATAATGCGTTACAAAAACAGGAACATCAAATAATTCAGTAAGTTTTCTTTCCTCTATTGTTCTCAAATCCTTTCCCCAAGGAACAGGATAGTTTGCCTTTTCCTTAAGTAACTTCAAAGCCTCATCATAAGTTATCCTTGCAAATGGTTTTTCAACA
>QMQQ01000019.1 GCA_003648985.1 Candidatus Woesearchaeota archaeon
AAATAAAATTCCTAAACAAATAAACAAATTACTTGCAAAACATAAAATCATAAAGAAAGGAATATACAATAAAATGTTTTGTATTGAAATAGAAACAAAATCTACCAATATAAAAAAATTAGAGCACCTCAAAAAGAAATTTTCTGCTGTTGCAGTTCAATATATTTTCACGAAAAAAATTTAACTATGCCCTAATTCTTCCATAGCGATAATAAGCAAGAATAATTATTGAAATCAGAGTAAAGAAACACTTACAACAGACAGAACTTTCCTAACTTCATCTCTGCTCTGAACGTATCTCCTGACAACCTTTTCCAAGCCTCTGTCTGAATGTATATCATCAGCATCGTGAAAAATTTTCTCTGCAAGTTCAATCAAACCCGCAATATTTTTGCTTTTAACCTGCTCTTTTGAAGTAATCCTTCTCAAACAAGAATCAATAAAATTAACAATCGCACCAATATCATCATTTGGACCAACTTTCAAAAAATAATCGCATTGAAATGCAGGAAAGAAATGCATTCCGCCAAAACGCGAGCTATAATCTCCAAAAGGCTGTCTGGTATCGCTTCTTAAACCAACCACTTGCTTTCCTAATAGTCTCGCATAGCATATCTCAACAATAACTCCGGGATCAAGCGGTTCGTTCAGCACAGCAACAACAGCATCAGACATAGGCAAAAATTTTCCAATATCTAAAAGATATATCAATCCTTGCACAGCATTCGGAACATCTTTTTCAGGAAGGTGTTTTCTCAGAATCATAGAAAGATTCTGAAACTCAAAGCCATCCCTCTGCGGAAGAATAACCCTATGTCCTTTTTCCTCAAGCAGCGCAGTCAATTCTTTATTATATCTTGTTTCTGCCTGGTTGAAAAGCGGAGCTGCAAAGTATATCGTTTTCATATAGCAAAACTCATTCATTAATTTTTTAAAGTTTTATCCACTCGAATCTATTTATGAGAATAGCCGTAATAGAAAAGGAAAGGTGCATAAACGGAAAAGGTTGTAATTTCCTTTGCGGAAAGCTTTGTCCTGTAAACAGACAGGGAAAAGAATGTATCAAACTCGACGAAAAGAACAAGCCAATAATAGACGAATCTCTCTGTATCGGCTGTGGAATATGCACAAAACGATGTCCAACCCAATGCATTCATATTGTTAATTTACCAGAACAGCTAAAAGAAAAACCAATCCATCGCTATGGCATCAATGGCTTTGAATTATTCAGTCTTCCCACACCGATATTCAATTCTATAGTCGGAATAATCGGTAGAAATGGCATTGGAAAATCGACAGCACTGCAGATAATCGCTGGTCTGCTTAAACCAAATCTCGGCATTCAAGGGAAAGAAGCAACTTTCAACGAATTAATCCAGCATTTTAAAGGAACAGAAGCGCAAACCTTTTTTGAAAATCTAAAGGAAGGAAAGATAAAATCAAGCTTCAAACCACAGCAGGTCGATCTACTTCCTGCCATCGAAAAAGGAAAGGTTAAGGATCTACTCAAAAAAATAGATGCATCAAATCGCTTGACTAAAATAGCAAAAGAACTTGAAATAGAAAAATTACTCGAAAGCGACATCAAGCACCTAAGCGGAGGCGAACTCCAAAGGGTTGCTATAGCCGCTGCATTCCTTAAGGATGCAAATCTAATTATTCTTGACGAGCCGACTTCTTTTCTTGACATAAAGCAAAGGCTGAAAACAGCAAGGTTCATTAGGAAAGAATGTTCAGCAGAAAAATCAATCATTCTTGTTGAGCACGACTTAATCGTCTTGGATTATCTTACTGATTATATCCATATCGCTTACGGAAAACCTTCTGTATTCGGCATAATATCCATGCTAAAATCAGCAAGAGCAGGCATAAACACTTATCTCGAAGGTTATCTAAAAGAAGAGAACATTCGCTTTAGAGATTATCCAATTCAATTCCAGGAAAGAGCACCACCAAAAGAAGAGCCAACAGCTATCTTAACCAAATGGACAGAACTCAAATTTGCTTATGAAAGATTCAATCTAACTGCAACTGAAGGATGCATCTACAAAAATGATGTCATTGGCGTTCTCGGCGAAAATGGCATAGGAAAAACAACATTCATAAAACTTCTTGCAGGTGAACTCAAACCGGTTAAAGGCGAAATTGAAAAAAACATAACAATAAGCTATAAACCACAGTTTCTAAGAGAATTTGCAGAACAAAACAAAGATGTCACAGTAAAGGATATTTTAAAAGAAGCAATCACAAAATACAAGCATCAACTAATCGCGCCACTTGAACTCGAAAGATTATACAATAGAAAACTATCAGAACTTAGCGGAGGCGAACTCCAAAGAGTTGCAATAGCTGAATGCCTTGCTAAAAAAGCAGACCTCTACTTATTAGATGAACCATCAGCATATCTTGACATCGAACAGAGGCTCGCCCTTGCAAAAATAATCAATGAAATCCTTTTCCATACGAATGCATCAGCCATTATTGTTGATCATGATTTGCTTTTTATCGACTCAATAGCAAAGCGGATTCTTGTTTTTCAGGGCATTCCAGCAGAGCATGGCATAGCAAAAGGTCCCTTTGACATGGAAACAGGAATGAATCTCTTTCTCAAAGACCTCGGCATTACTTTCAGGCGTGATCCAGAAACAAAAAGACCTCGCGCCAATAAGCCAGGAAGCGTAAAAGACCGCGAACAAAAAGAACTTGGAAAGTACTACTACATCTAAAGCAAAATTATGCATAGAAGTTTACAAAAATTTTTATATAAGCCTGCTTTGAATTACAACAGATGAAAAAAGAGGTGCTGAACTGGCTAAAACAAGCAGAGTACAATCTCGAAAAAGCAGAGATTTTATTTGGGAGTGAAGCGTTTGATGGTGCGGTTTTTTTCTATCATCAAGCTGTGGAGAAAGCATTAAAAGCGCTTTTCATGATAAAGTTTCGGGAGATACCACCAGATCACTCAATAATTTATCTAGCAAAAAAACTTAGGGTCCCTGAAGAGCTGTTTTCTGGATAGCTCAAGCCGCACCTTTTGAAATATACGACAAAAAAATCGCAAGCAAACACAGAATGACCGCAAAGAAGGTTATAAAATGGATAAAATCAAAGATAAAAGAATAGACAAGAGAATAAAAGATTTCATCAAGCGTATAAAACGTAAGTATAGGATAGAGAAAGTAATCTTGTTCGGAAGTAGAGCACGAGGAGATTACCTAAAAAATAGTGATTATGATTTCATAATAGTATCGCCTGATTTCCGAGGAAAATTTTTTACAAAAAGAATAGCCGAAATGTATGACTATTGGAAGTTTTTTCCAATAAACATTGAACCAATTTGCTACACGCCTGAAGAATTTGAAAAAAAAGAAAAAACAGATCGGTACCGTGAAGCAAGCCCTTAAAGAAGGCATAGAGATTATCTAAAAAATTTAAGCCCCACCTCTACTTTCTCCTAAAACTATGCCGCTTGCAATAATATGCGCGACTCTAATCGGTTCTGGAATTATGCTCCTTTTACAGCATAACTTAAGAATTTCATTAATCTGTTCTTTCTTTAAACCTTTGCTCTGAACATACAAACGCCCAAACTTTTCAGGTTCACCAGCCTTATCGATCAACTTTTTCTTCCAGCCCATTCCAAGTTTGTCCAAAGCATGAAACATCTCAGCAAAATCAGGATATTTTCGCATCACAACCATTACAGGAATGCTTATTGCCTTCCATAGCTTTTCTATATCAACAATATTAAATCCGCCAAGAGCAATACCATCAAGCATAACAACACGTAACTGTGGTTTAAATTTACTCTTGTTTATCATTTCTATTAATTTCCTCGTTGCATTCCTGCCATCAACCCTAACCTTTGTTGAGATTAATCCATCCAAGAAATCTCCTCCTCTAAAAATTGTTCCAACAACCAAGACATTCTTCCCTTTATCTTCAAACTTATTAAAAGGCGCATCATCAATTCCAAGGATCCGCATATAGCGCTTTACCTTCATTTTATTCTAAAAACATAACATCATCGACTATACCATCAGCATCCTTATCAATACCCTCAACAACCCTTGCCATCACACTGCTATCATATCTGTTTCCTTTTCCAAGCTCATCAAAATATCTCAGGAAAGCAATAATCGCTGCCCTTGTTCCACCATATCTTTTTCCTGCAATAACAAGCACTTTTTTTCTTTTATTAAAAGGGTTCCTTATCAATTCGATAACACCAGATTCTTCAGCATAATAACGTTTTCCACTAATCTTGCTTTCAACTATCCAACCATCGCTTCTAACAAACCTTATTGGCAGTCGCTTATTTACTTTAGCAGTGATCATATTCACTACAGGACCACCTATCAAGATAAGATTATTCTCAAGTTCATTGTCTCTTATTTCTGTATCAAGCCTAACATTTAACTTACCTACATGATTTAAAAAAGTTCCAAGAAAAAGAGCAAAATCAATTCCATAATAACCATCTCTGCTCCTTGCCATTTCAGGGCCGTGTGGATCAGGACTACCAACAACAAGATAGGCATTCAAAACACCATCTTGAACAAAATGTTCAAGAAAGCCATGCTCAGCTGCGCTTCCAACAGGAACATTTCCAAGCTCAAATTCTTTGAATCTTACCAAAAAAGCAGGTTTAACAACAGCATAAACATTTGCTTGTGCCCCTCCTATCTGCTTTTGCTTCACGACATCAATAATACCAGCCTGCTCCAATCGTCTTATATAATAGTATATTTTCTGTTCGTTCTCATGCAACTTCCTTGCAAGCTCTCTTGGATAAGCCGGCTTTTCTGCAAGCAATCTCAATAGCTTCTCAGCAATTCTTGAAGAAAGAATTTTTGCAAATTTTGGCTTTACTTCTTTAACAGGAAGCGACACAACCTTCCCAGCAACATGCTTCACAACGAACATTTTAATTAGCATTTTTTTCCTATATTATAAATTTTTTCTTAATGACATAAAAAATATTTTAATAACGTTTATAAAACAAAAACATGCTGCTTAGTAGCATGAAAAAAAGGTGGTTCGGCACTGACGGCATTAGAGGATTGCTCGGCGTTAATCTTAGGAAAAAAGAAATCATAAAAATTTCTTATCTCTATGCAAAACACATTAAAGCATCTAGCATACTTATCGGAATGGATAGCAGAAATGGAAACAGCAAACTCCTAAAATGGATAGCAACAGGAATCAGTAATGCAAAAGCAAAGATACATTTCTGTGGCATTCTTCCAACACCAGCAATATCTTATCTCGCAAAACTAAAGCACTACGATGGCGCAATATCAATAACAGCATCGCACAATCTGCCCAAATATAACGGAATAAAATTCTTCAAAGAAAACGGCGTTAAGCTGAGCGAAGAAGACGAACAAGCAATAGAATTGCAAATGAACAAACATCTTCAACTAGAAAGCAAAAAACCAAAAATAGAAAAACTCAATCTTGACAGCATCTATTTAAACCTGCTTAAAAAAATATCTCCGAAAAAACAATTCAATGCAGTAATGGATTTCTCAAACGGAGCATGTTCAAAATTTGCACATTTTTTTGAAGAACATTTCGGCATAAAAGCAATAAACATGCGTCCAAATGGAAACAACATAAACATTGCTGATGCAGAAATAGAAAATGAAATCAAAAAAAAAGCTGCTTTAGGATTTGCATTTGACGGCGATGGCGACAGATGCATTGTCTTCAACGCTTCCGGCAAAAAGATAGACGGCGACAAAGTCATTATTGCTTTATCATCAACTATGCGCATAAAGAAAGGTATCGTCGTTACTGATTACAGCAACCATGCTTTGGATGAAATCCTTAAAAACAGAGGAATTCCAGTATTCAGAGTGAAAAATGGCGATAAATACGTAATAAATGCAATCTACAAAAATAAGTATGAATTCGGCGGTGAAAAATCAGGACATCTTGTTTTTCCACAATATTCTTTCTGCGACGATGGAATGCTTACTGCTATCAAATTATTAAATCTACTGAACAAAACAAACAAATCGATCGAAGAACTTACAACATATCAGCTTAAACCAAGCATTCTAATCAACGTTCCAGTTAAAAAGAAAAAAGATTTCTTTGCAGCACCAACGCTAGTAAAAGCAATAGAATCCACCCGAAGAAAACTCTCACAAAGAGGCAGACTTCTAATCAGATACAGCGGAACAGAACCAATTTGCAGAATCATGATCGAAGCAAATGAAAGAAAATTGCTCAAACTTGGCTGGAAACTTGCAAAAGCGGTATCAGCAGAACTGAACTAAACTCTTCTGATGAAAACTAAAAATGCTGTATGCGTCAATGCATGATGCTCAGGTCTCAATAATCTTTCTTTGATCAGCCATTCTCTCTTAAAGACTTCAATAGTTTTTATATATACAAAATCGTCTCTTTTTCTAAGTTCTTCTACAAGCCCTTTAACTTGCGTCAAATTTGGAAGATAACACACAAAAAAAGCACCTCTTTTCAATGCCGCTGAGGCAGTATCTAAACAATTCCAAGGTTCTGGCAAATCAAACACTACCAAATCAACATTTTTCTCATCAATCCCATCTCTTACATCTTTATGCTTTATTTCCCAATTCATAAGCCCTAGTAAATCCCTATTTCTTTTCGCAATTTTAACAAATTCTTTTCTAACTTCATAGCTTATTACTTTTTTACAAATATTTGCTAAAAACGCCGCTAAAAATCCGCTTCCAACGCCAGCGTCAACAACAACGCTTTTTTTTCCAACCATTGTTTCAGCAACAATCGCAGCGCTATCCTTCGGCAGAATAACTTGCGCTGCTCTTTTCATCGACCTAAACAGATCAACAAAACATGGATTGAAAAGGAAAAATTCTTTTCCGGTGTTTGTCGTACATTTTCTCTTTGAAAAACAATCTTTACTTATTACTCCAAAATGTGTATGGAAGTCTTTAGAAAGATCACATACCAAAAATTCTTTTCCATCTTTTGTCAGAGCTACTATCTTTTTCGTTTTGCCTTCCATTTTTTGCTTAACAACACGCCAATTGCAAAACTGACAATAGAAAACGCGATTGCACTTAAAATAAAAGGCCACATTACTATTTTCCTCACACCAATCACAACAGTAGGCATTGGCTTTTCAACCCTACATCTTCTTATCGTTGGTGGCTTATGACAAGTCGTATTACACTTATTAACATCTATACATTCTCTCTCTTGAACACCATCAATGCACGGACCCCACTCTTCACATATCCAACTTTCATTGCAAATAAGTTCAGGCAGACAAACATAAACAACCTTTCCGCCGCTTACTCTTCTTCTGTATGATGGACAAGGAGGACATTCGCATACGCATGTTGGGCATTCAAATCTTATAAAATCATCTTGAACCCAGTTTGAACATGCTCCTGTTGTATCACAAGTTCTCACACGCCATGTGTATACTTTTATACCACTTACTGACTCTACCTGTGGAGTGGTTGCAGGACTAATAATGGCGTTGCTTTCAAATTGATACTCATCATATGTTGGATCACCATCGGGATCAACTCCAGAAGTCCACCGTAAAACAACGTGGCTTTCACTTGTATGGTTTATTTCTTCAAGAACAGGTTCACTCGGCGCATTATTAGTTACACTAAAAGTGTCAACGCTCCAACTACTGCAATCCCAAGGATCACATTCTTGAACTTTCCATGTGTGCGAACCATAACTTAATCCGCTGAAAGTCATTGGCGATGTAACATTTGTGTAAAGTGCGCCATCAAACATTAAGTTAAAATATGTTGGATCTCCCTCTGGGTCTGCTCCGCCACTTGACCATTCAAGTTCAACAGTATTATTGTGCGTATCTAACTCATCTACCAAAACAGGAGATGGTGGAGGATTGTTATAAACTTCAAAAGTATCATATTGATAAGGAGAACAGCAAAATTGATTACACGTCTTGACACCCCAAGTATATGTCTTAAAATCAACATTAGTTCTATTCTGAGGTGACGTAACATTTACATATTCAGTACCATCAAAATACCAAACATCATAAGTAGGGTATCCGTGAGGATCTGCTCCTGCTGTCCATTCAAATACAATTAAACTATTGTTATGCGTATCATCTATTTGGATAAGCGTTGGCGGGTAAGGTGCTTCACACAAGGTTACATTAACATAAGCAGCATAAAATTGATCCGCTGCTTCTGTATTCTCGCCATATGCATTAGCCTTCACAGCCGTAACTTTCACTGTTCCTCCAGCAGGAAGATTAAGGTTAGCAACAACATAATAACCGTTAGAATCGCTAACAGCAGTTCCATTACAACCATCACCACTACAGCCTTCTACAACCACAGCAATATTCGCACCTTCAACAAATCCACCAGTCATATTTCTGATGTATCCTTCGCAAGTTCCTAAAAAAATGGAATATGCCTGATTCGAAAAAAGAGCAAAAGCTAAAATTAAAAGCAGTGAAATCCAAACCTCTTTTTTCATCAATGTCATCTTACCTAAAATCTTATAAAAATTTATGGGTCATTTTCAAGATATGTTTTGTTGTATCTCAATACTGCACCGCTTGGATCACTTACTAAAATAAATTGTCCCTCTCCTTGTAAGATTGTTGTAAATTCAGGCGTTGCTGCTTTTGGTGAATAAATAATAAATTCCTGCCCACTTGTATTCCATTTCATAACATATCTATACTGTCCAGTTATCGTTTCCAGATATTTACTTATATTTGTTGTAAAGAGATAGGGATATGTCGGAGGATTCCAGCCATACATCATACTTATATTCATATCATCAAAAAAGTCTCCAGGCACGTTTAGCAAAGCACTACTTGACAATAGAATGAAATAGCTTTTGTTCGTATCAAACTTATCAAAAGAGTTGCTCGCGGCTTTTGGCGAATAAACATCAAATTCCTGTCTTGTTTCATTCCATTGAAGAACATATCTAAAGTCTATATCTTCAAGAACTTTTTCTATACTTTTATTTGGCGGTTCAGCGCATAACGATATAAAGTTCCAACCTTCAAATAAATCAATTGTGCATGCAGACAGGACAGTAATGCTAACTGTTCCTTCTAAAGAAGTGGCTCCTGTAATTTGTACTACAGCCTTATATAAAACTAATTGATTGAAAAACGTTAAACACACAAAAATAAAAATAAAACAAGCTAAAAGTACATTGCTTGAATTTTTTATCTTATTTCTTTGCATTTTTCAGTCCAATAAAAGCCATGAACCAAAATTTTCTCTTTGAACCAAACGCCAGAACATCTCAAAAAAAGAATCGAGATAAAAGAAAAAACAATTAAGCAATAACACAACAAAAACACGCTGTCTTTGCCAAACAAATAAACGAAAACAAAACTCAAAGTGAAAAAAAGAAAAACCTTAATAAGATTCACCGCTCTTGCTAAAACCTCTTTTTTTCTATGCATAATTGTTTGAAAATCTTTTCCTTATTTAAATCTTCTTTTAAGTAATATTTTGATATAGCCAGCATATTTTCCATATTTAGCATCGTCTGGAATAAAAACCGTAAAAGTGACTTCTTTACTTCCACTAGGACTTAAATAAAACATATGGTCAGAAATGTATAAAAAAGAAGTTATATTGCCATACGCTGTTATAACAACTTCAACAGGATGTTTAAATGTATTATTTATCAAAACTTTACGCCGAGCAGTCCCAGTAGGAGGAACCATTCCAAAATGCATAGCATCAGGATCTAAGTTAAAACCAACTCTATCAGCAACAATAACATCAACTGGAATGATTCTTTTCTCCTTAATCATAAACGTAGAAAAGAAAAGTGCTGTACCTCCAATGCTCAACAAAAGTAATGAAATAGTTAACAATACAAGTTTTCTTGTCATTTTCTTCGCTTCCGCGCAGTATGCTTTTCATAACCAGCAAGTTTTCTGAGAACTGAAAAATTAATTATGATCAAAAGCGCA
>QMQQ01000020.1 GCA_003648985.1 Candidatus Woesearchaeota archaeon
AATTGCTGATGCAATAAAGAAAAAGAAGGAGTTCTATGCTTTAACTGGGATTATGCCTACTGCTGAGAAACTGCATTTTGGAAATAAGATGGTGATTGAAAATATGAGGTATTTTCAGGAACACGGTGCAAAGACTTTTTTGCTTGTTGCTGATTTAGAAGCAATGATTGCAAGGAAGATTTCGCTTGAAGAAGCAAGGAAAAGGGCTTTAGAATTTCATATTCCTGCTTATATTGCTTTAGGACTTGACCCAAAAAAGACGATTTTCTATTTTCAAAGTGAGAACAGGCGGCTAACAAGACTGGTTTATGCTTTTTCAAGACGCGTTACTGCAAGTGAATTCAGGGCTATTTATGGCACAAACGATCCTGAAAGAATGCTTGCTGCTTTGACACAGGCTGCTGATATTTTGTTTCCTCAGCTTGAAAAGCGGATGACCTGCATAGTTCCTGTTGGAATTGATCAGGATCCGCATTTAAGGTTGACAAGAGATATAGTTAGGAGAACGAAAAATGAATTTGGCTTTGTGATGCCATCGAGCATTTATCACAAATATACGCCTTCGCTTGACGGTAGCATTAAAATGAGTAAAAGCAAGCCTGAAAGCTGTATTGAGCTTCCAGAAGATGCTAAAGATGCGTGCAGAAAATTGAAGAAAGCATTGACCGGTGGTAGAGAAACAATAGATGAACAAAGAAAGAAAGGGGGGCAGCCAGAGAAATGTGTTGTTTTTGAATTGCATAAGCAGCACTTAATTGAAGATGATGATGAACTAGGGAGAATTTTTAATGATTGTAAAACAGGAAAGCTTCTTTGTAAAGAATGTAAGCAGATTGCTTGCGAACGATTTGCTGAATTTATGGGTTTATTTGAAAAACGTTTTGAAAAAGCCAAGCGAAAGGTTGATAAATTGAGATTTATTTCTGAGTGAAAATGAAATCCAAAATAGCACCATTGCCTGGAAGTTTTATGTTGACGGCACTGGTTGGATTGTTGTTATCAATATTTTTTGTATGGCCTTTGTCAGCGACGTGGGGATTCACATTTACGATTTTCTTTGCAATAATGCTTGTTGCAGCGATGATTAGTATGACAAAAGCACCAAGTTATTGAAGTTGAATTTCACTAACTTTAAATAATGGTTTGAATATATTTTATATAGATGGGTTGGTGGGCTCTTAACAGATGTAAGCAAGATAAGAAACTTGCAGACATTTTAAAAAATGCTGGATTTGAGCTGAATTCTTTGCATAAAGAGGTTGAGCCGGACAAAAAGGATTTTGTTTTTAGGTTTATTGCGTTTGCCTTAGGTTTGCCTTTGCCGTTTAATCTGAAGGGCGTTATTGACTATCTTGTCGTTGATGAAGTGGATTCTGGTGCGGTAAATAAGATAAGAAGAATTAAAAGAAAGGGTGGTGTGCTTCTCTATGCTCCAAACCATGTTTCGAATCTTGATAGTTTTGTTTTAGGTTATGCTATTTATCAAATGCGTTTGCCTTTTCCGATTTTTGTTGCAGGCAAAAACCTCGCTAAAGGTATTTCACGATATATTTTGCCTTTGCTTGGAGCAAGTTTTTTAGATAGGGAATTGATCGAGGGAAGTGTTAGCAAAAGAGTTGGTGCTGCCTATTGGAGATTCTATGCTATGCACGTTAGAGGATGGGCAAGAAAAAGGATTTCTGTTTTGAGTTTTCTGCAGGCTGGACGACCTTATGATGGTTTGCAGGCAGAAAAAGAAGCTAAATGGAGAATGATTGACCTTGCGAATAGGATGAGCGTGGAAGAAAGCATTCCGATATATGTTGTACCAATAGCATTGAGCTATACAAGGGTTCCTGAAGATGAAAGGATTTTTAGATGCGCAAAAGAAGGAAAGATGAAAGGAGCTAGGAGTTCAAATTTGTTTATTGCATGGTTGAATGTTAATAAGATAATGAAAGGAAATCCGGTTTATGTTAGATTTTTTGAACCGATCGATGTTAGAGAATTCTCAAATGTTAGAAAGGATGCGCATGAACTGCTGATTGAGGTTCTTGATAGAGCAACGATAACTTACACCCAATTTAGTGCGTTTGTTTTGAATAATCTATTTAAACGTAGATATGAATGTCCGAGACATCGCTATATTGATGAATGCAAAAAAAGATTAGCACGTCTTTGCAGAAAGGCAAAGAAATTGGATGCTGTTTTGCGAAATGAAGATTTTGTTGCTGGTGTTGAATGGTTTTTTGAGAGAGGCGTGCTTGAGCTTAAGTGGGACATGATAGGATATGCTAGTAGGGATGTTAATATCTTAGAATACTATGCAAATCTCGGAAGACATCACTTTAAAGTTTGAATTCTTCTTTGATTTCTCTCAAGGCTGTTGGAGCTTCTCCACTATGCCAGCTCATTCGAGGCCTGACACGCATTGGATACAGTCGTTCTACTGTTTCATCAAATATGATTGCTGCTCCTTTTACCCTTGGAAGAGAATCTATTTCTTTATCGAGGCTTCTTCTAAGATAGGTTTGCATTAACAAGCCAAGTGCGTCTATGTCTATCTTTGCTGTAAGTCTGTGCGCTATTACAACATCTGACTGAGTCATTACATCTGTGTGTATTTTTCCTGGTTGCTGTGATGCAAGTACCAAGCTAATACCTGGTTGTCTGCCTTCGCGAAGGATAGTGATTAATGCATCTGATGCAGCTGTTTTTTTGTCGCGAGGAATAAATTCGTGAGCTTCGTCGAGAAAGAGCCAGACTAAAGGAGTTTTTCGTTTTGTTGGTTTTTCAGCAAGCAGTGTTGTTGTTTCTTTTATTGCTGCGTATTCCTCAAGTTTTCTTGCTGCCATTCTTTCCATAAAGAGCTTTCTTGAGATGATGCCGATAACCAAAGCTCTTACGCCAAGAGTTCCTGGCATTGTTGCATAACAGCTTATGTCGATTATTGAAACCTTTCCTGGCTTGGCAAGTTCTGCTATCGGTGTTGCCTTTTCGCTGAATAGACCCCATGCCTTTGCTCTTTCAAAGTTGCTTTCAACGAGGTCTTTTATATGTTGGGCTGCTTTTTTGTCTTTTCTCACAGCCGAGATAATATCATCTAAAGTGAATTGTTTTTTATTTTTTTTAAGTTCGTTTATAATACGGTCGATTAGTACTGCTGCTGGCGACAATGGATCAAGACCAAAGGCCTGGCACCAGTCAATTCCAGAAAGTTCGCTTGGCAATAAGCTGAACGGAAGGTCCGCTGGTAAGCCATGTGCCTTTGTTTGTTCGAAAAGTCCTGCCGGAACATAGATAATTGGGTCAAATGCTTTTGGTTCAAGATTCCATTGCTTTAGCAAATCACGTTGCTTTGTGTTTGGATATTTCAATGTCCAGAATATGCCCATTGTGTCAAAGATTATGAAGGATAGATTTTGCTTTATTTCTTGGGGTAGATCTAGCATGCCTTCGCAGATTACGGCTAAAGTATAGCTTTTTCCTGAGCCTCTCTTTCCGGAGACAAAAACCACATGCGATCTGTTAACATCAAGCAAGATGTCGCTTGCTAAAGAAGCTGTTTGTCCCATCTTGACGTAATGTTTTCCAAGAAATATTGTTGCTTTTTTTCCGAATCGTTTTTTGTCAGATTCTGTTCTTCCGATTATTATTTCGTACATAAAAGAAGCGATAAAAAAGAAGAATAAAAAAGTTTGGTTTTTTGCTTTAACTACAGGTCTTGGACTGTTAGGATTGACGTTCTTGCTGCTTTGACTTTTGAATCCATTCCAATGATGAATTGAATCCTGTTTCTTTCTGCAAGCTCTGCCATTGAGTGGTCGATTATTGCATCGACAACTATTGCATAAATAGGTGAATTCATTGTCCTGATTGTTGATGCGAGTTCTGATGCAGGTACTTTTGCAAGGATGTTGAGTTTTTTATCGAGAAGATATGCTCCTCTTGTTCCAATCAGGTCTTCGAGATAGTCCTTAAAAGTTGCAAGTTCATCTTCTGTTGGCTTTTGTTTTTGATGTCTATGGATTTGGTGATTGACGTGTCGATGGTTTTCCCTTGGTAATTCGTGCTTTGCCTGTTCCAGAGTTACCTTGTTGCGAAGTGCTTTGTGAATCTCTTTTTTTGTAAGCTCTTCAACTTCTTTGCCGTCAGGAGCGCGTGCAACAAAGTCGATATCTGCGACTGATGTTACTTCTTTTATTATTAGATCGCCACCTCTGTCGCCATCTACAAACAATGTTGCTATTTTCTTTTTACTTAATTCAATTATTGTTTCTGGGCAGGATGTTCCATTCATCGCAATGACATTCTTGATTCCGTGTTTTAACAGGTTGAGAACGTCTGCACGACCTTCAACAATGATTATTTCATCACTGTCATCTATTGCTGGTCCTGCTGTAAGCCTGTCCTTGCCATATTGCTGTATTTCCATTGTCCTCACTGCTAAGGTTACTTCATCTGCTAATTCCTGGCTGTCAGGAAGCACCCTCTCTGTAAGTTGTTTCAGTAATTCTTTTGCTCTTTCTATCACATACTTTCTTTTGCTGACCCTGACATCTTCAATTTCATTTATTTTTATTTTTGCATTGCAAGGGCCAATGCGTTGTATTACTTCAAGAGCAGCTGCTATTATTGCTGTTTCTGCTTTGTCAAGAGAAGATGGTATGACTATGCTGCCATATGTTTTTCCTGCTCGCGTATCGACATTGACTTCTATGCGGCCAATTCTTCCGCTGCGCTGCAGTTCTCTGAGCTCAAGATCTGAGCCGAGCAAACCTTCTGTTTGACCGAATATTGCTCCAATCACATCTGGTCTTTCGACAACACCATCGATTTGGATTGAAGCGTGAATTATATATTTTGCTGCTATAGGTGAGATTTTTCCCATAAATACCACCCCATATCATTTTTATTCTTTGCTTGCCAGAAAGAGCTCTTTATTTCTAATATATTGCTTTGCGTTTATCGAGTGATAAATTCAGTGATTGATTGATGAACATGATTAGCTCCCTCTGGCAAGTTTTTTTGTTTTGATGTTGTTTGTGATTATAAAGGTAATGTTGCCCGTACCTAACCCTCAATCGTCATTGCTTTCCTCGGAAATGGAAATGCTCGATTGAGTAACACTAATACGGGCTAGTAGAACAAAAGCAGCGGATTATATAAATTTTTTCATGTGTTGCTGGCCTAGGTTTAAATTTAATGTTGCCAATCTGCAATGCGCTGCTCCAGATTAAATTTTCTTTTGTACTTTTTCAACACACGGTCTGCGTTTTTGAAGATTCCAATATGTTTAGGAGAGCGTTTTAAGTGCTTTTTAGAATGTTTAATTTCGGTGTCGCCTCCTGCGTCAGGAGGAGTTTCCCACGAACGTGAATAAATGATTTCATCTACATGTCCATCGCTATCTATATCGATGTAAGTTGTTTTTTTAACTTCTGACTTATTACCCGGGATAAAAATATTTGGAACAAGAGGGGTATTCCACCACTTCTCGACTTTTAAAATGGTGGCGCCATGCCTGTATCGGACAACAGAAACGTCTTTTACGCTCCACAGTCCGTAGAATTCTCTTACTTCTACTCTTGTTGGAGTTTTTTTAGTACAATACCAATCTCTTATCTCGTATGCGAGTTTGCATAACGGAGCGATAATAAATGCACCAGAAAGCACCACACAAGCGAAGATTGTAAGTGGTATAGACCCCAAAATAGCTAGGATGGGTAGCGTATCTTCTAAACCATCAAATGATTCTTCGCTACTCAATTTTTTTCCACCATTCTTTAAACTAAATTTCAACTTTTTTATTTTTTTGCTATTTGCCTTAGAAACCCACGCGGCTCCTGAAGGAGCCGCGCAGGAAAAGAGGTGTTGGTGAGCTTTATTTTTTATATCAGGGGGTGTTATTATTGATGAGGAGTAACTGATATATAAATCTTTTGGTTTTTTATCTACTTTTGAGTAATTACGTTAAAATTAAAGAGCTGTGGTTTATTGTTGCTTAGGATGAGAAAAGCACGGGAAGAATGGAAGGTTTATGGTGGTGTTTTTGATAAAGCAACATACGAGTTTTTGTTTAGGTTAGCAGGAAAAGGATTGTTTGACAGGCTTGAGAGTCCTCTTTCAATAGGAAAGGAAAGCAATGTCTTTAGTGCTGTAGGCAAGCATGGAAGGGTCGCTGTTAAAATCTATAGGGTTACTGCATGTGATTTTAACAGAATGTATGATTATATCAGATATGATCCAAGATTTAGAGTTGTAAAGAAAAGGAGAAAGGTTGTCTTTGCATGGGCTTTAAGAGAGTATAGGAATTTGTTTAGGGCTAGAAATGCTGGTGTAAGAGTTCCAGCGCCGTTTGGCGTGCTGAATAATGTCTTGATTGAGGAATTCATCGGCTATGAAGATGAACATGGCAGGGGAGTAAGTGCTCCAAAGTTAAAGGATGCAATTCCTGAAGATATTGATGGGTTTTTTAATGATTTGTTGAAAAATTTGAAGTTGCTTTATAAGGCTGGATTGGTTCATGGAGATCTTTCTGCGTTTAATATTCTGAATCATGATGAAACGCCAGTATTGATTGACCTATCGCAAGGAACGGTTGATAGGAATCCTTATTTTAACAGTTATTGGGAAAGAGATGTGAAAGTGATCTGTAATTTTTTTAATAAAATAGGTTTGAAGGTTGATCCTGTAGATGTTTTAAAAGAGATAAAGTTTAAAAAGTAAGGTTGAGGCGAGATTTTTATGGAGTTTAGTTATAAGCTAAAGATTCCAAAGGAAAGGGTTGCTATTTTGATTGGCAAAAAAGGAAAAGTTAAAAAAGATATTGAACGGGCAACAAAAACAAAAGTGATTATTGATTCAGAAGAAGGAGAGGTCACTATTCAAGGCGATGACGCGCTTGGACTTTATACTGCAAGAGAAATCGTTAAAGCAATAGGTAGGGGATTTAATCCAGAGATTGCAATGCTTTTGCTCAAAGGAGATTATGCTTTTGATCTGGTTGATATTGGCGATTATGCTAAGACAAAGAAGGATTTAGTTCGGTTAAAAGGTAGAGTGATTGGTGAAGGAGGAAAGAGCAGAAGACATATAGAGGACTTGACCAATACAAATATAGTTGTTTATGGAAAAACAATTGGAATAATTGGAAAGGCTGAAGATGTTGTTATTGCAAGAAAGGCTGTTGTTGGTTTGCTTGAAGGAAGCAAGCATGCAACTGTTTATAGAATGATTGAAAGAAAAAGAAGAGAGGCCAAATATTTGATTTGAAATGAAAAAACCAGCTGCAATCGAACTTGCAAAAAAGCAAAAGGAGATTTCAGTAGCTGAATTTTTCGAAAAGAACAGGCATTTGCTTGGATTTGACAATAAGAAGAAGGCGTTGCTTACGACAGTTAAGGAAGCTGTTGATAATGCACTTGATGCTTGCGAAGAAGCAGGAATTCTTCCTGAGGTTATGGTAGAGGTTATTGATATGGAGCCAAATAATAGCAAGAAGCATATCAGCGGCGGAAGATATAGAATTATAGTTGAGGATAATGGTCCTGGAATACTTAAGGGGCAGATCCCAAATATTTTTGCAAAGCTGCTTTACGGAAGTAAGTTCCATACTTTAAGGCAATCTCTAACAGGAGACGAACCAATAATCGTAAAGCAGGACGGAAAGATAAAGATTGTTAAAATCGGCGATTTGATTGATAAATACATAGATACCGAAGGGGTGTTTGAATGTAAAAATCTAAACTTGGAAGTTCCTTGTTTCGATTGGAAACAATACAAATATTCATTTAGGCAAGTAAGTCATTTAATTAAACATAAAAGAAGAAATGAAATTTATAAAATCACTACATTGTATGGCAAAAATATTAAAGTGACTGGTTGTCATAGCGTTTTTACCATCGATAAAACAACATTAAAAGTTAAGGAAATACAGGCAAGAGAATTAAAGAAAAACGACATTCTCCTTGCTCCCAAAAAATTAAATATGAATGAAAATATAAAAGAAATTAATATCTTAGATTACATCGACGAAGATTATGCAAAAAGACGCTATTGGTATTTGTATACAGATAAAAGAATAATTGAAGGAATATTTTCAAGAGCAGAGATAATCCATAAAAAGAAAAGAAATAAATCAAGAAAATATTTTAGATTCATCAATAAAAATAAAATTGTTGATATCCTAGAAGAATCTTATAAACAATATATTAAAAAAGGATTCCTGCCTGTTTGGTTTGTTAAATTCTTAAATGAGAAAATAACTGAAGGTGTTATTAGAACTTATTACCATGGTAAAGAATATGACGTTCCAATAATCTGGCCTTTAACAAGGAATTTTATGAAGCTAATCGGATTATTTATTGCAGAAGGTCATTCTGATAAAAGACAGATTGGTTTTACATTCTCAAAGCATGAAAGAGATTTGGTAAGACTCGTCTGCGATGTTGGGTTTACTTTAGGAGCAAGTTATACAGTAGAAGAGCGATCACGCTCTGTAAGGGTCAAGTTGTTTGGAGGAATCTTAAGTTATTTATTTAGAAAATGGTGCGGACATGGAGCTAAAAATAAAAAAATTCCTGATTTTGTATTTAGTGCTCCGTATCACTTGAGACAAGATTGCCTTGATTATATATACATTGGAGATGGACATAACCCCAAAAACAGAAACATGCTTACTCTGGCTACTACTTCTGAAGAACTTGCTAATCAAGTAATCTACCTATGGTTGATGCAGGGAGTTGTAGCAAGTTACGGTAAAAAATCCCAAAAAGGACTTGGCAAGACTCCTAGCACGATGTATTACGTTACTGTCTATGGTGATGACATAAACGTATCCAACTATTTCTCAACAAGAAAACCGACAAAGAGAAGGAAGTGCGATATTAATTCGAGACTGCTCTTAAAATTATTAGGGATTCCTCAAACCCAACATACTTTGAATTATTTAGAAAAGTTAAAAAGCCTTTCCTTTGATAAGGGGTATAGTAGGAAATATTTCGAAAGATTATTTAACACCAAGAAAGTAGGATACAAGCTGAAATTTTTATTAGATAACAATTATTTAGTTAAAACCGCAAACAATACCTACCTCATTACACAGAAAACAAAACAATTATGTTATCAACTTCAGAAACTAAAAATACTTTTAGAATCTGATTTTATATTCTTGCCTATTAAAAATATTGAAGTGATTAATGATGGTTTTGAGTATGTTTATGATCTATCTGTGCCAGGTTATGAAAATTTTGTAGGTGGATCTGGAGCAATTGCTTGCCATAATAGTAGAGGCCAACAAGGTATAGGTATAAGTGCTGCTGCACTTTATGCGCAGCTAACAACAGGCAAACCGATCAAGATTTTATCAAGAATTTCTCCAAAGCATAAGGCGCATTATTTTGAATTGAAGATTGATACAAAAAGAAATCAGCCGGTTGTGTTGAAGGATGATGCTGTTGAATGGAAAAAAGAGCACGGCACAAGAATAGAGCTTGACATAGAAGGGATTTATCAGAAAGGATTGCAAAGTATTGA
>QMQQ01000021.1 GCA_003648985.1 Candidatus Woesearchaeota archaeon
ACTCCACCCAAACTCCAACCTTTCCTGGCAAGGCTTTCTTTGCTAGTTCGTAGTTTATTTCTTTTATGTGTTCTGCTTTTTTTAGTTCTATTTTGCAGTTGAATTCTTTTTCAAGTGCATCTTGAGCTTCTGCAACTACCTCTATTTCTCTATCACGATCAACAAACGTCTTTGGCAGCAAAGTTCTTCTCTTCATCAATCTCGGAACAAGAGCTTTAATTTCATCATCATGCTTTCCGTCAAGCAACTCAGCTATAATCTTTCCAACATCATGCTCACCAGCATCAAGCAATTCAATCAACCTCTTAACCATAGAATACTTCCATTCCTCAGCAAAAACAAGCACAATCTTCTTTGGCTTTTCAACCTTTGCAAGCTTCAAAATCCTGTGTATATCACCGACAGTTTCCCCAATCATCTCATCCAACTGATCAGCAAGAGGATCAATCAGGCTGCTATCATACTTAGGCCAAGCAGCCAAACTAACAAATCCTTCCTTTCCAAGCTTCTCCCACATTTCCTCAGCAAGATGCGGAGCAAAAGGACTGATCAGCAACGTAACCTTTTCAAGCAGATCCTTCCAAATAGCACCATTAACAGTACCGCTATCAGCATACCTGTAAGCAAAACTAACCAGTTCCATTATCCTCGCTATAGCTATGCTGCTCTTATGTTCTTCTATCAGCTCAGTAACCTCTTTTATCGTCTTATGCAGCTTGCTGAGAACAGCTTTATCCTTATGCAGCAATTCTTCCTTTTCCTCAACTTTAAGCTCAATCAAACCATAAACCTTTTTCAAAAACCTGCTGATAGCTTCAATACCGGCATCGCTCCATTCAAGCTCTTTCTCAGGCAGAGCAACAAACATAATAAAAGTCCTCAATACATCAACTCCAACCTTGCTGATAACATCCCTAGGATCAACAACATTTCCTCTGCTTTTACTCATAGCAGCACCGTCCTTCAAAACCATTCCCTGACAAAGCAAGTTCTTAAAAGGCTCATCAAAATCAAGCAAGCCGAGATCCCTCAAAGCCTTTGTAAAAAACCTTGCGTAAAGCAGGTGCATCACAGCATGCTCTATTCCGCCGATATACTGATCCACAGGCATCCAGTACTTAACAGCATCCTTATCAAAAACCTCTTCAGCTTTAGGACTGCAGTAGCGCAGAAAATACCAGCTGCTATCAAAGAAAGTATCCATTGTATCTGTTTCCCTTTTTGCAGCACCGCCGCATTTAGGACATTTCGTATTTACAAAACTCTCACTTGTTTCTAATGGATTTCCTTCACCAAAGACCACATCCTTCGGCAGTAAAACAGGCAGTTCCTCATAAGGAACAGGAACAATACCGCATTTCTCGCAATAAACAACAGGAATAGGTGTTCCCCAGTAACGCTGCCTGCTAATCAACCAATCCCTGAGCTTATAATTAACAGTCCTCTTTCCAAAACCTTTTTCTTCAGCATACTTAGCAATCTCTTCCATTGCTTCCCTGTTATGCAATCCGTCAAAACCATCGCTATTCACCATAACACCATCATCTTCATAAGCCCTTGTCATCTTCTCTGGCTTTAACTCATAATCTTCTGGCGTTATAACAACCTTTATCAGAATTCCATACTTTTTAGCAAACATGAAATCCCTTTGATCGTGTGCAGGAACAGCCATTATTGCTCCTGTTCCATAATCAGGCAGGACGTAATCAGCAACCCATATCGGAACCTTTTCACCGTTAAACGGATTGATTGCATATCTTCCAATGAACATTCCGAACTTTTCCCTTTCTTCGCTTGTTCGTTCAGCAATACTCATCCTCTTTACCTCATTAACAAACCGCTTAACCTCATCTTCATATTTAGTTCCTTTAACCAGTTCCATCAACAACGGATGCTCAACAGAAAGCACAAGAAAAGTAATTCCATAAACAGTATCAACCCTTGTTGTAAAAACACTTATCACGTGATCGCTATCAACAACCTTAAAATAAAGCTCAACTCCTTTGCTTTTACCAATCCAGTTTCTCTGCATTTCTTTAACCTGTTCGGGCCATCCGTCAAGCTTTTCAATATCATTAAGCAATTCATCAGCATAAGCGGTTATCTTCAAAAACCACTGATCAATAAATCTCTGCTCAACCTCTGCCTTGCAACGCCAACATCTCCCTTGAACGACCTGCTCATTTGCAAGAACAGTCTTACAGCTTGGGCAATAGTTAGCAATAGATTTTTTCTTGTAGGCAAGACCCTTCTCAAGAAATTTCAAAAATATCCATTGATTCCATTTGTAGTAATCCGGCCTGCATGTAGCAATCATCCTGCTCCAATCATAGCTCAATCCAAGCAATTTTTGCTGTTCCATCATTGTTTTGATATTCTGCTCAGTCCATTCATCTGGCTTTACTCCGTGCTGAATAGCAGCATTCTCAGCAGGCAAACCAAAAGCATCATAACCCATCGGATAAAGAACATTAAATCCGTTCATTCTCTTGAATCTCGCAATAACATCTCCGATAACATAATTCCTTACATGGCCCATGTGCAAGCCAGCACCAGAAGGATAGGGAAACATCTCTAAGCAATAGAATTTCTTCTTCGACAAAGCTTCCTTTACTTCAAATATCTTCTTCTCAGCCCATCTTCGCTGCCATTTCTCATGAATCTTAAGTAGGTCGATCATTTTTACGAAGTTTAGAAGCAGTTTGTTTTAAAATTTTCTGTGTAGTTAAGAAAATTTTTAAAAAAATTCGAAATGAAAAGAAATCTATGCGTCTTCGCGGTAAATACATAGATCGTCACGGCGGAAGAGAGATTTTAGCAGACTACCGTACGATAGACGGAAAACATATCCAGATAATTGCAGGCGTCTTCTACGACACTGGAATTATTTATTGGCCAGGATACAGAGATGGTTACAGGAAGAGAAGGTTCAAAAAATTCGGAATCCGCATTTTGGTCGATGGTGATAAAATAAAATTTTATTCGAATAATGAAATAGCCCAGGATGAAATCCCGTATTTCAGAAACAGACTTGAACAGCTTGTTAAAAATCAATTTACCTCAGATGAATTTCTCGAAGAACTTGATGTTCTGATTCAAAATACTTTTACTCCAGAAGATCTCGGCTTTGAATTTGAATAATTCTTGGTAATCGATTACCTAGGTATTTATAAACAATGGGAAATTCTATTACCAAGAAGGGTCTTCTTAAATCTAAATCTCAGGTTTCTTGGCATGATCATAATAATTTTCAAGCAGCAAGCCCATCAGCTTAGCAAATGCTTTGTCTCTGATCAAAACACTAGCGTTTGATTTGATCAAACTAATCAACACAACTTTATCATCTCTTACAGAGATAGCAACACCTTGATTTGGAATACACTTAATTTCTTTATGCACCTTTAACCATCGCTTAATCCCTGCTTCAGTTTCTCTAGAACATCTCACAAGTTCCTTCACAACACCACCTTTCTTTAGAACCTCTCTATGCCCCCTTTCCCATTCAGGCCTGTACTCCACAGTATATTTCACAGTTAAAATCTTCTTTTTAGCTTCTGGCATCTCCTTCAAAAGCTTGTAAAAGTTCTCTCTCCCCCTTGCTATAACAACAGGCTCTACCTCTCCTAACCTGTACAGCTTCTTCAGACGAGCAATTTCTTTCAAGCTCTTTTCCAACTCTTTAATTCTCTCTTTAACAAAGTGCTCCAATTTTTCAGGATCACTCGCAACAAAATAATTCCTCCGCTTCCCTGGAATAACCCTAATTAAACCCTTCCTTTCCAGCGAGTAAAGAACCTCATAGACTTTATTATATGGAACTAAGCTTTCTCTACTTATTTCGTTCGCAGTCGCCTTTTTTAACTTTACAACCGCCTCAAAAACCCGTGCTTCTCTTCTGCCAAGACCAAAAAATGGCATTTTACCCCCTATAGGGGTAGATTAAGTTTATATAACTTTTTCACTCCGAAAAAGTGGTAAAATCGTAGAAACAAAAATGGAGACCAAAAGAAAAACCCAACTATTAGGCATAATAAGAAATGTAGTATTAAACGCTTCTGAAAAATGTCTATTTCTATTTATAGGAATTCTTACTAAAAACTTTAAACACGATATTGATCTACTGTTCCTTGCGAATCCAAATGAGAGTCCTACACATATTTTGAAAGCCTTTGACGCTATCTTGGTCAGAATCAAGGATAAGTTCAAGCGCATCAATATCCGAACCGTATTTTTCAATACTTTTTATCACCAGTCTGAAATTTCATACATCTCAAAATACAAACCGGGAAACCATATCTTAATCCACGCTTTACTATTCTTTGATACCAGAACAATGCATAAAGTAACCCCTTACGGATTCGTTGAAAATATAGCCAAAGTAGCAGACCATATACACGGCAACCCCAATGTATTACTTGAGATCCAGAGCAATCCTCGGTTAAAATTCGGACATGTAATATTAGCAAGAAATTTTGTTTTCAATTCAAACCTGCCTTTAGACTTTGTAAAACAAAAAACATCATTTATACTCTCATACGTCCTAAAGTGGTGGCACCCGCGGGGAAGAGAGGTCTTCAATTCGTTAAAAAACAAGTTTAAACGGGCTAAAACAGAACAAGAACTAAAACGTATCTATTTCTACATATCAGAGGAAATCGAGAAATCAAATATCACAAATCCTTAATTAATTAACTGAATGTTGAAAAGAAAAATTGATCATTTTAAAATAAAATCATTAAGTTTACGCAACCACGACAAAGAAAAGCTTAAAAATCTATTAGCTAATCTGAAAACAGAAAAAGACTGCAGAACACTCTATTATTATCTTTCCAAAAGAATGGAATGAAAATGAGTTACAAGGACCTATTTGACAGACATTACCATCTGATCGGAAAATCACACAACAAAGTCAGAAACCTAAAAGTAGCTATAGCAGGCCTCGGAGGTAGTGGAAGCACAGCAGCCACAGCTATTGTTAAAATGGGTTTCACAAACATTATTCTCAGCGACTTCGACATAGTAGAACCAGTAAATGTTGCCAATCAGTCTTACAACCACGATCAAGTCGGAAAAAAGAAAACTGAAGCTCTTAAAGAAAACTTGCTTAAAATAAATCCTTTCATAAAGATCACCCTCTTTGAAGGAATATCTGAAAAAAATGTAGATGAATTCGTAAAAAACGCAGACATCGTAATTGATGCAATGGATAGTTACAGAGCAAAAGTTATACTAAGTAGAGCATTAAAACGACACAAAAAATGGTGCATTCACATTTCATCCTATGGATGGAGAGCATCTCTAACATGCATTCCTCCAACAAAATCTTACGAAGAGCTTTTCTCTTTACCATCCTTAGGAAGACCCATCTCAGAGGTCAGCGATGAAGAATTCGCTGAACACAGGAAAAAAATAGTAAAGATCATCGGAAAAAACATGTATCCTAAAAACATTTTCAAAGAACTAGCAAAACTGAAACATCCACTTTTCAACCTGTATCCATCAGGAATGCTCTCTGGCATTCTTGCAGCCTTTGAAACATACAAATTCGCAATAGGAAAGAAAAACAAAATGATTGTCATTCCTCGATTCCTTAAAATAGACTTAATGTTCAACAAATATCAGTTAAGTAACTTCAAAAGCAAAATAAAGAATAAAAAATAATTAACTCTTCTTAAACCTTCCGACAGCATCAATCAAATCAACATGCCCCATAAATAAAGCTCTGCAGCAATATCTTTTCAAACCCAAATCATCCAAAACCTTTTTTCTGCTTTCACCAGCCTCAACTCTTCTCTTAAATTCTTCCCATAAATGAGCAACAGGTTTTCCACAGCTAAAACATCTTATCGGAATCATCATTTTTAAAACACCTCACCTATAACTCTTCTGCCTTTTAGCTCTTGCACTCTTGCTATTTCCTGGCTTATGCGGTTCTTTCCGCCTTACATCAGCAACCAACAAATGCCTATCGTAATTCAAAAATACCTTTTCAAGTTTCTTGCTGTACTTTGCTAATGCTCTTGCTATTGCAAGCCTTATTGCTTCGGCCCTTGCCATAAATCCACCACCGCGTACATTCACATCAATATCAACCTTCTTTGCAACATCGCCAGCAAGAATCAACGGCTCGCTGATAAAAGTCCTAACAAGCTCTGGCTGAACAGTATCAAGTAACATGCTATTTATCCTAACAACACCCTTTCCTTTATCATAAAGTGTTGCTCTTGCAACAGCACTCTTTCTCTTTCCGCTTGTATGTATAATCTTCATTTTCCTTTCCAGCCGATCTCTTTACACAAAGCACCAAGCTTGATAAATTTTATTGTTTTGAGCTTGCCAGCATCAGCTTCTTTTATCTTAACACATTCTTTATCCTTAAATTCATCAGGAACACCGACATAGCACATAACCCTCTTAAAAGCAGCCCTGCCCCTTGCAGTTTTTCTAGGAAGCATTCCCCTTATCATTCTTCTCAAAACCCTATCGGGCCTGCTCGGATAAAAAGGACCTTTATACGGATGTCCCCTCAGCCGCCTTTCCTTAAACTTTTCAATAATCCATCTTTTATTTCCGCTAATCACAGCCTTCTCGCTATTCAAAACAACAACATCTTCACCTAACAAAGCTTTCTTAGCTATAACGCTTGCAAGCCTTCCAGCAATAGCATTTGTTGCATCAATTATCATTTTAACCAAGCAACCTCACATTACTTCCTTTTGGATTCTTTTCAAGCAATTCCCTTATGCCGATTGCTTTTCCGACCTTGTTTATCTTTTCAATCGCCTGGCTTGAAAAATCAAAGGCAGCAACAGTAACCTTTTTTCTCAACTCACCAATACCCAAAACCTTTCCAGGAACAACCACTGTTTCATTATCTTTAGCATATTTTTCAATCTTATAAACATTCACAATCCTTCTCTGCCTGCTCGGCTTTGCAAGATCTTCAGCAACCCTTTTCCAGATAGGAGCATTATTTTTATAGCTGGCTCTACGCAAATCATCAATCAACTTCCTCAGCTCCAATCTCATCGGTCCTGTTCTTTTCATTTTTATGCGGGGGGTGGGATTCGAACCCACGAAGGCGCTAAGCCAGCGGATGTCTCACCTGCCCTCAAGCAGGCAGACAGTTCCAGCAAAACACTGGCCAGGTCTTGAGTCCGCCCCCTTTGACCACTCGGGAACCCCCGCCTACTTGAGAGCATCTATAAATTGATCGCATTTCTCGTTCAATTCATCAACAGCCTGTTTTAAAATCTCTTTAACACCGAGCTGTCCAAAACTTTCAACATAAAAAACAAAGTTCTTTTCATCAGGCTCAACTTTAACAGCACCATTGCTGATATCAACACAAGCATTGCATAGATTGCAATCATACAGCTTATCCTTTTTCACCACAAGCTTTCCTCCTTTTATCTCAAAAACACCGACAGGACAATTACTTATAACTTCATCAGGATTCTTCACATTTCCAATCTCAATTATCGGAACATTCTTGTAATAAACATGCGCAGGACTCCACTTGCTGTGTTTCTTTCCTTTTCCGAGCACAGCAACAGCTTCTAACTCAAGCGCCTGACCTTTCATCAGCTTTACTATCGGCATCTCGCCAAAAACAGGCTTTGCTTTTGGGTCCTTGCTTTTCAAATCCTTTGCCTTAACTACAACACCATCTTTATCAGCCTTAACCTTCAAATGAAGCTTCAACTGGCATTTAGCACATCCAGCACCTTTACAGCTGCATTTCTCAGGCAATTCATAGCTTTTCAGATCAGTTTTTATCGGCAACAAACCAAGTCTTAAAGCAACCATCTCATCATACAAAGCACTGCTATTTTCCCTAAATTCAACATCTTCTATGGCTAAAGTAGGAACCTCCTCAACAATAATCCTTCTGATCACATTCATAAAATAAGGGCTGCTATTCTTTACCAAAAACAAAACAGCATTATTCTTTTCATCCTTATCTAAAATCTCAACTTCCATCTTTATACCCTCCTTCCTCTTTTTCCACCTTTTTTTCTGCAACCGTCATGCGGAATTGGCGTTACATCCTCAATAACTCCGATCTTCAACCCGTGCCTGGATAATGCCCTTATTGCAGCCTGAGCTCCAGGACCTGGGTTCATAGGACCATTATGTCCACCAGGAGCCCTGATCTTAACATGAACAGCATTTATTCCTTTGTCAAGTGCAATCTCAGCAACCTTCTTAGCAGCCATCATCGCAGCAGTAGGGCTGCTTTCAAGTCTGTCAGCTTTAACATGCTGTCCACCGCTTGAAATAGCAATCGTTTCACTTCCAGTAATATCTGTAATATGGATTATTGTATTGTTATAGCTCGAATAAATGTGCGCTATCCCCCACTTTACTTTTTTCTCAGCCATTTTACCCTTCTTGTTTTACCTCTTCAACTTTCTGTTCAGTTTTTTTCAATTTGCTTATTTCAACATGATCCTCTTTGCTGAAAGGCGAGTCAGGAGCAAAACAAATCTTATCTTCTTCATTTTTCTCTACCAAATAACTCGGAACATTTACTTTTTTATCCCCAACCATAATATGCTTATGTACAATAAATTGCCTTGCCTGTTTCATGCTCAAAGCCAAGCCCTTCTTGAAAACAACACTTTGCAACCGCCTATTCAAGATATCCCTCACATTCAAATCCAAAACATCTTCAACCTTTGCACCCTCGTGAAGCAAACCAAGTCTGATAAGCTTTCTTAGCAAAAGCTCACCTTCCTTCTTTTCCTGCTCTCCTCTTGCAGCAATCAGCTTCTTAGCCTGTGCCCTGAATCTTCTCAAAATCGATTCAGCTTTCCATATCTCTTTCTTTCTCCTCAACCCAAATTCTTTCATCAATTCTTTTTCCTCAGCAATTCTTGCAGCCATCCACGGATGTGGTGGCTTTTCATACTGCTTCCTTAATCTTCGAGGATCTCCCATTTTTATTTCCTACCGCCTTTTTTCTTTTTCTTAACACCCAGAGCTTTACCTTTATTCTTCCTAAAGTTACTCTTTGTTCTTTGTCCCCTAACAGGCAATCCAAGAGCATGCCTCACGCCTCTGTAACATTTAATCTTCCTTAATCTTCTTATGTCAGCATCCCACTGAAGCTTTAAATCAACA
>QMQQ01000022.1 GCA_003648985.1 Candidatus Woesearchaeota archaeon
CAAGATGAACCATTAGAGGAAAGGTTGAAGAGAATAAAAAAATCTTCAATAGACGCATCTGCTGATGAACTTGCAAAGTTATATCAGGAAACTGTAAATCTCGCAGATGAGCTTAGAAGAAAATTGCTTGGAAAAAAAGAAGATGTTCATTATGTGAAATATTCATCTATGATTCCAGAGGGATGGGTTAAGACAGGGGAAGAATTAATCGTCGTAACAAAAGAAGAAGCATTTAAAAGACTTAAAAGCAAGGGAATAGATATTGAAGACGAAGATGAGGTCTTAGATGAAATAGAAGACGCATTTCAGACAGTATTAACGGAAAAAGCTGTTGCATCAGCAATAACCACAGGGGCTGATTTGGTTTACGAAGTAAATTCCAGTTGTGTGCCTTCTTATGCAAATCCGGTTAAACTTACCGGCTTAGTAAAATTTTACAGAAGGCCATTAGAGAAATAAAGAAATAAAGTTTGCTCACTTAAGTTGACGGTGCCTAGTTCACAAAGCTTTAAATATAGTAAACAAATGAATAACATCAGATGAAAAAAATAATTTTAATTTTTGCAATAGCGGCTTTGCTTGTATCTGGATGTGTTAGTCCAGAAAGACAAGAACTTCAGAAAAGGCTAACTGACCTTAAGCAATCAGTTGAAGCAACATTCCCTCTTGTGGAAAATCTTGAAATTGCAAAAAACAGACTCATTGGTGGGTTCTACACAGACCCCTTCTTCCCTAACGAATTAATTAAAAAGAAAAAAGGACAGGTGGCTGATGTTAAAAGTAAACTTCTTCAAGCCGAATCAAATATAAATTCTATAAAAGCTGAAGTAGATTCTTTAAAGGAGAATAAATTGCTGACTGAAAACCAAAGAAAGTATATTAATGTTCTCTCAGAATCATATAAAACATACACGCTTTATCTCAATACATTAAACAAAATGCTTGCAGATATCAATAACTATCTTAATTTCCAATCCCATTATATCAAATTCTATGAGATAAGAGAGGATATGTACAGACATATATCGTCAGCATCTATTTATGTTGATGCAAATGAACCTGAAAAAGCAAAACCAGAATTAAACAAAGCAAAAGAGCTTATCATAAAAGCAGAACGAGAAATCAATGACGCTGAGAAATTCATTGCTTTTGACTTTATTAAAGAATGGAAGAATTATATGGCATTACACTCCAAATATATTGATGCATTTGCAGAGGCTGTAAACTTAACTGCGCTCAAAAAATATCCTGCAGCCAACAAAAAATTCAAAGAATCCTCATCCTATCTTGCAGAAGCAAAGATATCCAAACCAAATGACGCTATTGTTAGGGAACAAATGGCCAAAATAAAGTTGGATGTCTTTGAATTAAAAGATAAAGTTGAGTATTATCTCAACAACGCCCAGGAGATATACAAATCATTAAGTTCATAAAGTCGGATTATTTAGCTCATTGAAATTTTGGGCGCATAGACTCATATTCCTTAGGATTTAATTCTAATAATTTATTTTTTTCCCTTTTTCTTTTCCCTTCTCCTTTTCTTTATCTTCCATATCTCTATTATTTTTCATATATCTACTCTTTCTTCAAATCCCCTTCACCATATACGCCCCTTCTTTTCTATATCCTAATTTTCTATAATATTCCCTTACTCCTATTCCGCTTATTACAACCATTTTGTTTTTTCCGTTTTCTTTTGCAAGCTGTTCGGCAATGCTCATTAATCTTTTTCCAACTCCCTTATGCTGAACTTGAATTGCAAGCCTGTCAGAATCTACAGTCTTACCTATTGGCATAGCAGTGCCATAAACATGAAGCTCTCTTATCAATGCACTTCTTTCTGTAATCTCTTTTCTCAAACATCGCGATGGAAACCTCATTCTGCAAAAACCAACAATCCAACTCTTGCATTTTGCAGATATAAAGAACTCAGACCCTTTGCTTGCTTCATAACTCAGTACTTTATAATCTAATCTTCCAATTTTTTTCAATCTGCTTCTTCCAATTTCTCTACATCTAATGCATTTACACTTCAATCCAAGCTTTTTCATCTTTTCCTGAATGTATTGCCTTAGATTTGTGAGCTTTGGACCAGCACTTATCATAAAATCTGGTATATCTCGCTGGACCCTCATTATCCTAACATATTCGGGAACAATGCGCTTAAATTCAATGATTATTTTTGCGGCATCCTCAACGCTTAATGGGTTGTATTTTCCTTTTTTCCAAAGCTGATAAAGTTCTGTTCCTTCCACAACTAAACAAGGATATATCTTAAGCATATCCGGCCTAAAATCAGGATTGGAAAAAAGCTCTTTCAAACCGGCTATGTCATCCTCAGCAGAAACAGAAGGAAGTCCAATCATATAATGAGTATTTATTTTAAATCCCAGGTCCTTTAAAATCCTCATTGCTTTAATGCTATCCTTCACTGAATGTCCTCTTTTTATTGCTTTTAAAGCTCTATCATAAACGCTCTGTATTCCAAGCTCAACCCTCGTACAGCCGAGTAGAAGCATCCTATTGGCGTGTTTTAGCTTGGCAAAATCAGGCCTTGTTTCAATAGTCAAACCAACGCATCTTATTTTTGATTGCTCATTTTTGATCTGCTCTTTAAGCAAATCAGATTTACCTTTCAATCTTCTTATCTTCGCACTTATTCTCTTAATCCTTTCTTTATCGCCGACACTTCCGGGTAGCAGAAAAAATTCTTTGAAACGAATAAAATCAAACCTATCCATTTTAAAAAATAATTGAGAAAAATCATTCATCGCTTTATAACAAAAGGCAATGAACCTCTTTTGGTATCTCCAATCAAAGCTTGGAAAAGTTCCACCCATTACAATCAATTCAACTTTCTCTGGGCTGTGTCCCATAACAACATAATGCTCAAGTCTGTTGAATATTTGCATATAAGGATCAAATTTATTTCTTATTGCTCTCAAAGTGGCAGGTTCTCTTCCAGTATAGCTTTGCGGAACATCACCAAAGATACTTGCTGGACCACCAGGACACATTAAGCATTTTCCATGCTTGCATGCAAAAGGATAAGCCATAACAGCTATTACTGCAACTCCGCTTATGGTTCGCGTTGGCTTTGCAAGCAGTCCTAATTTTTCAACATCTTCAGGTTTTGCATGAAGCAATATTTCAATATTCGTCGGTATTCTTTTAAGATTGTATTTCTTGCTAAGCTCAATCTTTTTCTTGTTCAATCCTTTAACAGAAATTTTTCCCTGTTTTAACAATTTAATTATTTCCGCATAAAAGTTCTCTTCCATTTTAAAATACTAAATCAATCTACTTATCAACAAGACATATCCGAAAAATCCCAAATAAAGTATTATCAAAAACAATCCATTCAAGCTTTTTATGACTCCTTTCCTAGTGCAAAGAAGCGCATAACCCAATGCAACACCGGTAAATATAAACCCACCAATCAATTCAAGAAAATTTATTCGAAGAGGTATTAACAATGAGAATATGCCTAAGAAAAGCAAACTTTTCGTTATTAAACTTCCAAGTATATCTGCAAGCGCAATATCTTGGTGTCCTTTCTTAAGTCCTCTTAAGCTAACTGCCAAGTCAGGAATCTGTGTTCCAAGGCCGAGAACAGTAACAGCAAGCACATAGGGCGATATCATCAACAATTCGCTTAGCTTAACAGAAGAAAAGACTAACCATCTTCCTGATAAGATAATAGCAAGCAAAGCAACTATCGCAATCAATCCATCACGCCATATTCTCTTAAATACTACTTTATGCTTTATTTTTCCGAGCTCACCTTCCTTCTTCCAGAGAAATAAATTATAAGCAATCCAGCAGAGCACTAAAATGCTTCCTTCGATTTTTCCTATAACACCATTCAGAGCAAAAATAAAAGGGAGCATACTCAAAGCAAAAATAATCATTCCTGTTTTCTTTAAGACTCTCACTTTTATTGGAATCTTCTTTCCCACCATAGCAAGCATCCCAAGAACAAGCGTTAAACCACAGATATTGCTTCCGATGATTGTCCCAAAGATGATTCCGCTCTCATTCGCAATCACACCCATCAAAGAACTTATTAATTCTGGAAGACTTGCTCCGAGAGCAATGATTATCACACCAATTAAATAATCAGATATACCGAGCTTTTTTGCATAATTTGTTACAGCCGAAACCAAATAATCAGCTGCTTTCAAGAGTATAACAAAACTCGCTCCAATAATGAAAAGTAAAAAAGCAACTGGGTGCTTTAATGCAAAAGATAATAGCATCATTTCCATTTTCGCATAAATCCTTTAATAATTTCACCAACAAGCAAAACACTTGCTGAAATCAAAAACACATAAATCCAGTCTTTAGGACTTATAACAATAGCTTTGAAAAATCCAGCAAGCGGAGTATAAATCAGCGAAAATTGCATGAAAACAGAAAAGGCTATAGCCAAAATTAGATATCTGTTTCTGAAAACGCCTATTTTGAAAACACTCTCTCTGTCACTTCTGCAGTTTAAAACATTAAACATTTGAAACATAACAAGCACATTGAAAGCCATAGTTCTTGCATAATCTATGCTCTTGTCAGCGTACAACTTAAATGCAAACAATGTTCCAGCCATCATCGTTAATCCAATTATAATCATGAACAAAATGTGTTTCCCAACAATGATATTCTCTTTAGGATCTCTTGGAGGCTTTTTCATAACTTCAGGATCACCGGGATCAACACTTAGTGCAAGAGCTGGCAAACCATCGGTAACCAAATTAATCCACAAGATTTGCAATGCAACAACAGGCAAAGGCATGCCAAACAGCAAAGAGAAAAATAAGGTGCATATCTCTCCAAGATTTGAACTGAGCAAGTACATAACAAACTTCCTAATATTCTCATAAATAATTCTTCCTTCTTCAACAGCTTTCACTATCGAGGCAAAGTTATCATCAAGTAAAATCATATCGCTTGCTTCTTTTGCAACGTCAGTTCCTGTTATACCCATCGCAACGCCCATATCGGCCTTTTTTAGTGCAGGCGCATCGTTTACGCCATCACCAGTCATTGCAACTATATGCCCTTTCTTCTTTAAAGCCCCAAGGATCTTAACTTTATGTCGTGGGTCTATTCTTGCATATATAGCTATCTTCTCTACAACATCAGCTAAATTCTCAATTTGATCAAGCTCTTTGCCATCAACAGCCTTTCCCCTTATTCCAAGCTCTTTTGCTATTGCTTCTGCTGTAAGCTTATAGTCGCCAGTTAGCATGATCACTTTTATGCCCGCTTCTTTGCAACGTTGAACTGCAATCTTGGCTTCTTCTCTCGGCGGATCAATCATTGCCTGAAGCCCAACAAAAACCATGTCCTTTTCTTTTGGTTTATCATTATAAGCAAAGCCAAGAACCCTTAAAGCCTGTTTTGCAAACCTTTCATTTACAGCAAGAATCTTTCGCTTTAATTGTCTGGTCAACCTTTCAACCCTTCCATTGATGTAAATCCTGTTACACAACTCGAGCAAAACTTCAGGAGCACCTTTACAATAAAGAATTTTTTTCTTACCAACTTTATGCACAGTACTCATCCTTTTTCTTTCACTGCTAAATTCTATCTCAGCTGTTCTTGGATATTTTAATTCAAGTTCTTCCTTGACAAAGCCGGCCTTTGCAGCACTGACAATTAGAGCTCCTTCAGTTGGATCCCCAATTACTTTTTCATCTTGCAGTCTTGCATTATTACATAAAGCACCAATCCTTAGAATAAGTTCGATTTCTTTTGGTTTTATTACTTTGCCATTGAAGTAAAATTTCCCAATCGGTTTATAGCCTCTTCCGCTTACGCTGTATTCCTTTCCGTTCATCCAAATTCTTCTTACAGTCATTTCATTATGCGTTAAGGTTCCTGTTTTATCTGTACATATCACAGTAACACTGCCAAGAGTTTCAACACTTGGTAATCTTCTTATCAAAGCATTTTTTTTAACCATTCTTTGTATGCCAAAAGCCAATGAAATTGTTACAACAGCGGGCAAACCCTCAGGAATGGCAGCAACAGCAAGTGAAATAGCTGTCATAAACATTGTAAATTTGTTTATCCCTGCAAGAACCCCCATCAAAAAAACGAGCCCACAAATCGCTAATGCTCCAATACCAAGAAATTCCCCAAGTTTTTTGAGCTTAATCTGAAGTGGCGTAAGTTTTGTTTCCTTTGTTTGTATCATTCTTGCTATTTTTCCTATCTCTGTCTGCATGCCTGTTGCAGTAACAACAGCTTTCCCCCTACCTCTTGTTATAATGGTACCTGAAAAAACCATGTTATGCTGGTCAGCTATTGGCAGTGTTTCATGGTACGTCATGATGGTTTTCTTCACAGGAACGCTTTCACCTGTCAATGCTGCTTCTTGCGTTTCAAGTTCATGCTCTTCAAGTAGTCGAGCATCAGCCGGAACTTTCATTCCTTCTTCTAATATTATCACATCTCCGGGAACAAGATCTTTCGCATCTATTACCTGTTCAGTGCCATTTCTGACAACTCTTGCTTCTATCGTGACGAGCTTTTTCAAAGCTTCAATTGCTTTTTCAGCCTTATATTCTTGAATAAAGCCAAGCACAGCGTTTATTACTAATATAGCAGCTATTACAGAAGCATCAAGAAGATGACCAATAGCAAGTGAGATTAGGACGGCAATAATCAAAATGCCAACCATGAAGGATCTAAACTGGCTGATAAAAATCTTGAATGGTGAAACCCTTTTTTCTTCTTTAATCTCATTCAAACCGTAGCGCTTCAACCGTCGCTTTGCTTCTGCAACACTTAATCCGCGCTTGCTGCTACCAAGCTCTTTCAGCACTTCTTTCGGTGTCTTTTTGTAGTACTCCACCATTAACTGAATTATTGCGTTTTTTTATATAAACTTTATGTTAAATTTTTATTTAACTTTTTTAAATTTTAAACTTAAAAAACTAAAATAATTAAACGAAAAATTTAAATATGTTTTCGACACAATCCAAAGAAATGCCTTTTGGTCTTATCACAGGGACTAAATGGGAGCTTTTGCAGTTGCTTGCAAAAAAGAGACAATCTCCCTCTGAATTAGCAAAAAAGCTCAAAACAACAATAGCAAATGTCAGCTCACAGTTGCGCTTACTTCAAACAGCAGGCTTGATCAAAAGCGAAAAAGCTCGGCTTGGTAAAGGAAAACCAAGAACAGTATACTCGCTTGCTGATCGGTTTGCTTTCATTGTTCTTCTCGCTGATGGTATTGCAAAAGCAGAGAGAATCAAGCTAACAACAGACCAGTTAAAGGTGTTGAAAAAATGGCTCAAAGCCTGAACTTCATGCTCGGCGGAACTTGGCGAATTCAAAAGCCAGTGAGGGGTGGTCGAACAGGGCTTGTACTTTCAAGCCTTTCCTCACTGGCAAAATTTTTAAGTAAAACAAAACAGCAAAAATAAATGAAAAACAAAGACTTAAAAGATGTGTTGGTTGGAATTATTATCATTTCCGTAGTTCTGCTAATATTCTTTCTTGGAGCAAAATATAAAGGACTTCTTATTTTTTCAACACAGCCACCATCTTCAGAAGCATTTCAGGAACAAGAAGCAGAACACACTGATTATACAATACAAGCGATCCAAAACATAAGTTCATGTCAGGATTTAACAAATCCAAATACAATTTATAGATTAAATCAGACAATCACAGCCACAACAGACCCTTGTCTGTATGTAAAAGCAAATAACATAACAATAGACTGCAATGGGCATACTATATTTGGAAATGATAAAATAAGCATAAAGGCATCGAACAGAAACAATCTTACGATAATAAATTGCACTTTTGTCGAAAGCAGAAAAGCAATGCACCTTGAAAATTGTACTGGCGTTTTTATATCAAATATAAACGTAATAAATGGATCATTAGGTGGTGGAACTGGAATTTATGCTAAATACATAAAAGGGGGTTTTCTGAATAATAGCATCATTAACCAATTGGAATACGGTATTCATTTTTACAACGCAAGTGATTTCATTATAACAAATTCTTCATTCAAATCTAATGCAATAGGAATTTTTATGGATTTCGAAGTTACAAATATCTCTGTTTTGTCAAACAGATTTGAAAATAATTCTGAGGGATTGTATCCGTCTCATAGCATTGGAAACAACATCTCTAACAACACTTTTATTAATAACTCGCGCCCAATTCCATTTCCTGCTGTGCTTTCTTATATAACGTTTCCAGTTAATGTTACATTCTTAGCACGTTTCATTAAATCATCAGTCGCAACTGCTATGCCATCTTATGCACCACCAACAGTCGGACCTGCAATTTTTGTAATTAGGCACAATGGTAGTTTTATCTTGCCAAATGTTTCAGTAAATGTTACACCAAACATAACAGAAGAAGCATCGCCAATAGCAGGAAAAATAACTTCTTTTGGCATAGCTCCAATAAAAAGAAAAGGAATGGCTTATGAAAAATGTAAAGCTCTGTTCAAACTTCAAAATATCTCGTTTGAGAAAAAGGACCTCGCTCCAAATGAAGAATTCAAAACAAGAATAGAATTTGCAGTACCATGGACTACACTCACCAAAATTCCTCTAATATTCAAATTGTATGCAAATAATGTTAAAATTAAAGACTTTATCTGTCCAATAAGTGTCGATATTCCTGATTTTATGTTTGACATCGTTACTTCAGAAGATTCATTTGCTGTTTGCCTTCTATTCAATCCTACAAAACTTTCTTGTCCAAATGGGGCGTATGAGTTTGAATTAGACCTTGACAAAAATCACTGGACAAGCGTAGCCGACCATTACGGTCCAATTAGAACTGTAAAGCCGATTTTAATAGCATATGAATTTTCAATCGATCCATCTATGCTTAAAAAAATTAAAACAGCGTCGCTCAGGCTTTATTGCAAAGGAAAAATTATTAAAAAGAAAACAATTCCCTTGTGGAGGTGATCATAATGTATGTATTCGGCATAGATGTGCCATTACCAGAAATAATTTTTGTCATTACAATAATAAGCATAATTATTTTAGTAGAACTTGCAATAGTTCTATGGATTACAATGAAAAAATTAAAAGAAGTAAATAAACTTGTTTATGGCTTGATAGAAG
>QMQQ01000023.1 GCA_003648985.1 Candidatus Woesearchaeota archaeon
CGCCTGAAAGTGATTTCTATAATGCAAGTGATGGTTTTTACAATATAACTTTGCCTGGAACTGCACAGGGAACAAAGATTCTGCTTATTGCTGTTGCTCAGAAAGGAAATCAAATCTACCTTGACTTCAAAAACATAACAATAAACTCTGGTGCTCCAAGAGAAATGAACTTTACGGTTATGCCAGCTTTGGGTATGTTAAACAATTGGCAACTTGATAAAGCAACGCCGCCATCTGCGCCAAAACAAACAGTCAATATAACAACAAAATTCGTTCAGTTTAGTTTTGTTAATGAAAGTAATGCTTCGATGAACGGTAGCAACATACACGTAGAAGTTGAGTTTGAATACAGCGATTTAACATTCTCAATCATGGACGACCCAGAGAACGGATTTGCGAAGTTCCCTGTTGCACAAGGAGCAAACATAACTGTGTTTGCGTTTGCTCCTGAAAGCGCACCAAGAAAAACCGAATTCGAAAATACACAAAACAACAGTTACAATGTTACTGTATACAGCTTCGGCATAAAAGATCCCCAAGGAAACCAAATAAATGCACCGATAGAAATTGCCTTTTATGCTGTCAACAACACCCTTTGTGACAGACCATATCCAAATGCAAGCTGCAGTTTAAAACCAGCAGAAAACGCATCGCACTTCAACCCGTTCCGACTCGTTTTTGGTGGCGGAAGAATGAGTATGAGAATGACTGATCAACAACATGGCATTGTCGTTCATTACGTCAATGTTGATCTGCTTGCATCAGGTCCACCAGATGTTTTGTTTGATGATCAACCTAATGAAACAACAGACGCAACAAAATGGGACGCAGTATGGAGATTCGGAAGCATGGGTCCAGAAGTGTATGACTTTGTAATAGTAGGAGTGCGGCTTGATGAAGATGTTGATTTCGCTGCCCCTGTTAATTTCAAAATAGACAAACTGTACGATGAAAACTGGAACGTTGTCTACAACGGTAGCGGTTCTATTCCTGATGAATATTCCGACTTCAACAGCAGTTTGTTTAACATGAGTCAATGCAACACAACAGATCAAATGAGCATTATAACTGGGAATGCATTCTGTTATGTAAATATTAGTGATGGCTTGCTCTGGTTTAAGATTCCTCACTTTAGCGGAGTTGGTTCTTTAGTAAGTTCGGTAACCAAAGGCAATGTTACGGCAGAAGCAGAAAGTGATGCAATAACTTGTATGCCAAATTGTAGCTTTGAAGTTAATGTTACAAATAAAAACTGGACCATAGCACAGAGCTTGCATAATATTACAATTAACACAATCAAGGATAGTGGATTAGGCACACTTAAGTATGTTAAGATATACTGGTGGAATGAAAGTGGAAGTGCATGGACTTTGCTTGGCGAGAACAATACGATTCAAATTAATTACAATCTGACGTTTTATAATTCGAGTAATTCGAGCACGATTCACAGATATAAGTTTGAAGTGAATAAGACAAACAACAAAGGAGTGGTATTGAATTTGACATACAGCATATTTTCGCCGATTGTAAGCTTGCCACTGCAGATTGAATTGCAATGCGTTGAAAACTGGAGTTGTGGTGATTGGAGTGATTGTGAAGACGGTGTGCAGACAAGAGAATGCACAGATTTAAATAAATGCGGTACTGAAAATAATAAGCCAGAAACCGAACGAAGTTGTACTGTAAGCGGCGGTCGTCGCAGTAGTGGAGGAACAGCTCCTATTACTGAGTATAGCGTTGGAGAAGGAGAAGCAAGCAAATATGTTGGATTGAAAAGAGGAGGAAAGGTTAAGTTTAAGATTAAAGGAAAGGGGCATACAGCAAAAGTAGATAAGGTATTCAGTGATCATGTTGTTTTGATAATTGAAAGTGATCCGATCGGTGTTGAGCTTTATGTAAATGAAACAAAGAGGGTTGATGTTGATGCTGACGGAACCGATGACATAGAGATAACTTTGCACAAGATCGAAAGTGTTAAGGCTTATATGACATTTACTTTATTGGGTGTTGAGGCTGCTGAAGAAGGTGAGGAAGAAAAAGTAACTGAAGAAAAAGAGCAAGAAAAAGCTGAGGAAGAAGAAGAGGTTGTGGAAGTAGTAACTCCAGAAGAAAAGAAAGAAATAAGAGAAAAAGCGATAAATAAAGCAGTAATTGGTATTGTTATTGGAATTATAGCATTGATTTTTGTTTTGATTTTGTTCGTGTTAGGAAAGAAGCGAAAGTAGTAAAATAATTAAATCCTTTTCTTTTCTCTTCTTTTGGATGTTTGAGGATTGGGATGAATGGATTCGTTCGCTTAAGAAAGACAGCAAAGAAAAGCTGATTCTTGTTGAAGGAAAGAAGGATAAGAAAGCTTTGACTATGCTCGGAATTAGGCCTGAAGCTATTATAACTTTGAAAGGAAAGGCTATGTTTAAGATTGTAGAAGAGATTGTTGATTATGGAAAGGAATGCATTATTCTTTTTGATTTGGACAAAAAAGGGAAAGAATTATATGCTGAAATAAGCAAATTGCTCAGGCGTTTTGGTATAAAGGTAGATAATAGATATAGAAATTTTCTTTTTAAGACAAAGCTCAGACAGATTGAAGGAATTCTGCATTATCTAAAAACGATTGAAGCATAGCCTACTGCATTGTTGTAGTCTTTTGTTATATCGCCGCTTGTGTAGTATTTTAGGAGTTCTGCTTTTTCTGCTCCAAGGAGCTTGCAAAGTTCGATTATTGTTGCTATTGCGAACTGGCCGCATATTGTTGCCTGTTTTTCTCTGCAGAAGAGGAGAAATGCTTCTGAATCGAGCCTTTCTATGTATGATACTGCTTCTTTATCAAGCTTGTATAGATTTTCTTTTCTGTTTTCTGTAAAAGGAAGGTAGCCATAGGTTATGCCATAATGGGTGAAATCTGAAGAGGCTATCGGAAAGATTCGTTTGTTTTGTGTTTTTGCTGTATTGAAGATTTTTTCAGCAATAGATTTATAGTCATCTACTCCAACGATTATTGGAGCAATGGTTATGTTTTCAAAAAGATATTGAAGAAAAGGAAGCTGAACTTCGATGCTGTGTTCCTGTGCGTGAATTGGAATGTTTTCCTGGATGTTTAGAGCTGAGATAAATTCCTTATCTGTTTTAGCAATGCCCAGAGGTGTTTTGAAATCGTCTTTTAATGAATAAGCTCCTCTTCCTGTTATGTGATTTGTTCCTAATATGACAAAAATGTCTGGCTTTTCAAGCGAAGCTATTTCTTTATAGGCAAATGCTGCACATGGTCCACTGAATTGGTAGCCTGCATGAGGAATTATTGCGCCGAGTATGTTTGATTTTTTTGTCTTGTCTGGCAATGATCCCGGACCAAATTCGCTGTTCTTGAAGCAGCGTTCGATTTCTGCTCTTAGCTCAACTGGATCAGCTTGGTAAAACATTCCAGACACGATCGGTTCTCGCATACAGGAAGATTTATATTTTGATTATTTTAATTTTTGCATAAATGAGATTTTTGCTTAGTGTTGTTATTTTGGGCGTGCTGTTTGTTCTTGTTTTTGTTTTAGCTATGCAAAGAAGCGCTGGAGAAGCTTGCTATAAAGATTTTTGTTTTAATGTAGAACTTGCAAGAACAAAAGAAGAAAGAGAAAGAGGATTGATGTACAGGGAAAGGCTTAACGACAATGCAGGAATGTTGTTTATATTTGAAAAGAAAGGGATGCATGGTTTTTGGATGAAGAATACATTAATACCTCTTGATATAATATGGATGGATGATGATGGTACGGTTGTTTATATAAAAGAAAATGCAAAGCCATGTAAAAGGGTTGTGTGTCCTGTTTTTATGCCAAATAAAAAAGCAAAATATGTTCTGGAAGTGAATGCAGGTAAAGTTAAAGAACTTGGAATTAAGCTTGGAGATCAAATCTTGCTTAAGATATAGTTGAACTCTTTTAGGTAAAGGTTTGCTATGTCTTTATCTTTGATTATGAGGAGATTTTCATCATTCTTTGTGTTTGCTGATTTTGTTGGGTTAAAAGAACCTGTTATAACTGTTTCATTGTCGATGATGAACACTTTATGATGGATGTATTCTTTAAACGGATCATAGAAAACAGAAATGTTTTGATAGCTAAGGAAATGGAATGTGGAATATGGCGATATTCTGCTTCTTTCAAAAATGCCTTTTACATCTATTCCTTCTGCATGTTTTAAAGCAATGATTGTTGCAAGTTTTGATGAAGTGAAAACGTATTGCATGAAATAGATTGAATGTTTTGCTTTTCTAAGTTCTGAGTAGATAGCTTCTTCGCAATCATCTTCTGGGCAAAAGAAAATAGAGATTGTTGTTTTGTTTGCTTGAATCGAATTTACTTCTGTTTTTTCTCCAGCTGCAAATGTTTTAGCAAGAAGTTCTTTGAATTCTTTTTCATAAGCGTGTGCAATGGTTGGTGAAGTGATTATGATTATGTTGTTTCTATGCCTGTTTTTAGTTGGGTTGTATGAGCCTGTTATTACTGTTTTGCCGTCGATGATGCAGAACTTATTATGCATTAAACCTGGATGAATAGATTTGTTGTGCAAAACGAGAAGCGTTTCTATGGCTGATGACTTTTCTTCAAGAAGGTTTATGATCGATTTTAGGGTTAGAGAATAGAATGCGCAATGAATTGATTTGTTTGCTTTTCTCAGATTTTGAACAAAGACTCTTTCGCACGATTGACCTGAGCATATGAATGCAGCTGCATGGCTGTTTGGTTCTGAAATTGTTATTTTTGGTATGCTTTTATCTTTTAGAACGCATGAATTTATTGAAAAGATTGTGAATAAAGAAATTATGAGGATGGAGAAGAGGTATGTTTTACTCATCGTATTCCTTTTAATTTTTTTATTGTTCTGAGTAGCTTATATCTTATGTCCGGGGTTGTGCGTTCGAGTTCTTCAAGCAAGGATGCTATTCTTTTGTTTCTTTTTGGCGGCTTGTATTTTATGTGTTTTAGTTTTGCAAATCGTTCTGCTTCTTTGTCTGTGATTGGCAAAAGCAAAGGAATTATTTTTCGTTCTTTTTTTTCTTTCTTTTTCAGGCCTGGAAAAAGTTCAGAAAGAAATTGTTCTATTATTGTGTCTGCAGTATCGTCTGTTATGATTTTTTTTGCCTCTGATCTCTTTTTTGTGATTTTAACTGGTAGGTCTTCAAGGATTCTTGGGATGAAGTACTTGGCTATTTTTCCTTGAATGTAAATGATGTCGCCTTTTTTGAAGAGCTTGTTTAATCGCGTGTATCTTCGGATTCTGCGTTCAATGACTGATGGAAAGCAGCGGTTGCAGAATTCATATTTTGTTTTTGCTTTACATAGTTTGCATTGCATTTTTTCGAGGCGGCTTTTTTGCTTTGTTAGGCACTATTTACTGGAATTGCGAAAAATTTAAATAGGAAAATAGTTACTTATTAGTAATAAGGGGTTAGGTGTAACGCTTAACTTGGTAATCATTTATTACGTTCAATCACCTCTTTTTCCTGCGCGGGCTTCTTCTTGAAGCCCGCGTGGGTTTTATGCTCATTTTTTCTTTTTTTGTTTTTGTTTTAATCCGCGTAAATAGTGTTAGGACTATTATGCCTGCTGCAAAGCCGCAGAAGAAGATAATTATGTGGATGTATATAACTTTTTTCTGTGCTTCGGTAAGTGGTTTTTCTTTCTTTTCTGGCTCGGTTTCAGGTTGCTTCGCTGAGGGAAAATAGATGTCAAGATTGCTAAGCTCAAGTGCATATTCAAGATAAAGAGCTGCAAGGAATGGTTCTTCTTCTTTAAGTGAAGATGCATATTCATAATAGGAATAGCCAAGTATTGGAAAGATGCCTTTTTCTTGCTGTTCTGCGATTACTCTTTGAATGATGGAAAGTTTTGATTTAAGCAAGGAATCAAGCTGTTCTTTATGGACTCCTATCATGTTTATTACAACGTCTGCTTCTGCTTTTGCTTTTGTTGCTCTAAACATGCAAAGAGTATATTCGCCATTGTCGAGATCAGAGTATGCTTGGTCTAATTCCTCTTTTGTTGAAGTTAGCTCTTCGCCGAGGAAGAGTTTTGCATATTGATAGCGCTCTTCTGCTTCACCCAATCTTTTAAGACAACCTTCTTTAAGAGCACCCTCTTTGAATATGAATTCCATTCCTGGCTTACCAAAGAATTGATGCCAAGTAGCTGCAGAGTAAATCCTTTCTGTTACATATGCTGCATCATAAAAGAAATCTTCATCTTGGAGCTCAATTGCAGAAAGCTCATCCAATGTTTTTCTTGCCTCAAACAATCTTTCTTTAACGACCATATAGGATTCGAGGTCTGTTATTGTTTTTATTGCTGTTTTGTTAAGCGAGTTGTCGAATTTTTCTATTTCTTCTTCAAGCTTTGTTAGATTTACGTCTTTTTTTAGGCTGAGGAGAACGAATCTTGATTTGACATTTGATCCAAAGCAATAGCTTGCAGCTGAATAGAAAAGTCTGTCTTGTTTTGCTTTTATTCCTTTTTCATAAAGCTCGACTGCCTTCTTTTTTGCTTTCTTCAGGGATTTTGTTTGTGGTTCAAGCTTTGAGATTTGATCAAGCAATGATTTGCTTCTATTGCATAGAAGTTGAGCTAAGTAAGACATTGTTTTTTTGTAGTTCGGATCTATGGAGAATTCCTTTTTTTCTTTTAGCTTTGTTCCTGTAAACAAGGCGAATGCTTCGTTTATATCAAAAACTTCTTTTACTGTAATGTTTTTTTCTTTTCCATACTCTGTTAGATCAATCTCGAGTTTAGCTAGACTGGTTTTTCCAGTTCCTTGGGGAATGAGCACTGTGGTGAGGTTTTTCTCTGCTGCTGCATCTATTTTTTCGATAAGGCCGCTTACTGGGCCGATAATGCCTCCGCTGTTTATTGTGCCAGTTATTGCTACTGATTCTTTTATTGGAATTTCAAGCAGAGATGAAATCGTCAGTATTGCTATTGCTGCGCCTGCGCTTGGTCCTCCGATTATGGCTGAATCTGCTTTTATTGTATAGAAGAAGTCGTACTTAGAACAATCAAAATCAATGAAGTCGCATGCTATATCTCTGGCGAACCTTGTGCTTATTTGCGTATCGTATTTTGTGAGAGGAAATGTTTCTATGTAAACTCGACCGTTTCCTGGTGTTATTCTTAAGAATAGATCTGCGATGACTCCGGTTGTTTCTTCTGCTGTTTCTTTTACTGCAAGCAAATACATGTGATTTGTTTCCAGCACTGCTTTGGTTGAGAAGGAAAGTACTGGAAATAGGGCTAAGAAGATGATAGGAAATAATAATGTCCTCTTTTTCATTTTCGATTATTTTAAAATGAGTTGTTTTTGTGGTGGAAAAGAAAAATTATTTTTAAGCTTTTGGATTGTGATGGGTTAGCAATAGGTGTTGCAAAGAAAGTTTTTTATAGAAATGGGTTAAATGCCTGGTTATGAAATCGTGGCGTGTTGATGTTGGAATTTTAGCATTAGTAGTTGTTGCTGTTGTTCTTACAAGCGGCTGTGCCCAGCAGAGTATTGAGAAGATTCAACCGATGCAAAGCCAAGGGGAAGAACAGGTAAAAACAGAAATTAATTTGGAAAATAAAGGTCTTAAAGTGAGGATATCTCCAACAGAAGACAAAAAAGTTAGTGGTGTTGTCACAGTAACTTTACAAAGCATTCCAAGCGAGACTACAAAGATTCTTGTTTCCATGGTGCCGCAGGGATTTAAAGGAGATTTGTACAATTCTCCAAATGTTATATTGCAATGGGTAGATGATCCATTTGTAGGACAAGAGATACTGCTGGACACAACAAAACTGGAAAATGGCGTTTATGGAATAGGAATTTCAGCAACTTATGAAGGTGCTCCAGATGAAAGTCCCTGGATAGCCCTTGTTCAAACACAAGTAATTGTACAAAATTAGAGAGAATTGATTTTTAGAGACCTACTTTGAAAGTTTTACTATTTGAATTTGTAGAAAGTTATTTTGAATATTTTATAATCAGTCATGCCTACTTGGAATGGGTTTTCCATTACAGTTTCAATTTCTTCGACATGATACGCCTGTGCATTTTGCGAGATTTGTTCTTCCCTGCCTTCTAAGGGATTATATCTACCGTTGCTTGAAAGGATGTTTAATATGGGTTCTTCAACTATAATACTGCTTATTTCTTTAACTTTTACAGGAATTTCGAAAGGGCTTTTTTCTAGCTCAATCAGATTTTCAAGCTTTTCATGCGTTTTCATTTTTACTAAACTTGTGAGAAAGCTAAAATAAAATGTTTTTTGTATTGGAAAATAAATTTTTGATTGTTTATAATAGCAAAAGCAACCAAAGATGGAAAGATTTTTATTTAGACAGAAATGAGGGTAGCCTAGAATGGGTGAATTTCAAGAAATTCCGACTGTGAAGTTTGAAGATTGGGAAAAGCTTGATCTGCGCATTGGAACAATAAAAGCAGTAAAAGTACATCCGAATGCAGACGAGCTATATGTTTTGCTGATTGATTTAGGGCCTGGTGAGAACGACAGGCAGATAGTTGCGGGATTGAGAAAATACTATAGTGAAGATGAATTGCTTGGAAAGAAAGTTGTTTTTATCAATAATTTAGAACACAAGGAGATAAGAGGTGTAAGAAGTCAGGGAATGATATTGGCTGCAGACGATGGTGTTAATCCAATAGCCCTGCTTACTGTTGATAGAGAAGTTAACAATAATGCAAAGGTTAAATAGGCTTGAGAGAAAGCCGATCATTATAGGTATTGATCCTGGAACTACTATTGGCTATGCTATTCTAGATGTGGATGGAAATATATTAGAAATTAATTCTGGAAAGCATCTAAAGTTAAGCTGGATAATTTCGCATTTAACTGAGTTTGGCGAGCCTATTATAATCGCATGTGATGTCAATAAAGCACCAAGATTGATTGAAAAGATTGCAAGAAGATTTGGAGCAAAGATTTGCTGTCCTAAAAAAGATCTCAGCTGGCCTGAAAAGTTGAGGATAACAAAGC
>QMQQ01000024.1 GCA_003648985.1 Candidatus Woesearchaeota archaeon
GTCTTATACAATGCGAGGATTCGCACATAGAAAGGAAGATGCACGAATACCACAATTAGAGTATCGTCTCTCAAGTGAAGAAGTTGAAGAATCAGCAAAAATACTTGAATATTTAGTTGAGCAGTACAATTTCTATTCTTCTCTAGAAGCTAAAAAGCCAATATCTGTTGTTGGGAGACGAAGTTGGATAAACATCTATAACAGAACAATTGCAAATGCATCGCGAATCCTTGAAAAACCTGTAGATGTAAGATCTGCAAGAACATTATATCCTTTAATAGGTGCAAAAATAGGTAATTTCATCATTATAGGTGTACTCGGCAGAGGTGGAATGGGCTGCGTTTATCTCGCATTAGATGTAAGTTTAGTTGACTCATCTAAAGAAGAATTAGCAGATAAAATATTTGAATTTAGGAAGAAAGTATTTCCTTTAGTGGAAAAGGGATGGAAAACATACAAAAAACACAGATATAAATCTCAAGCATTTGAGGAAGTGAGTGACCTTATAAATGCTTACGAAGAGAAAAATTTATCCCAGGATACCCTTAAGCTCTTTCTGAAGATTCACTTGCCGATGGAGCGGTCAGAGCTAAATAAATTCTCAAAAGAAACTTTGTTATTTTATGCTCTTCTTTTGCCTTTTGCTAAGAGGGCAATCAAAGTAATAGCACCGCCACCGCTCCTCGGATATAATAAATCTTTAGAAGATGAATTCAAAAAAGAAGCTATTACTTTGTGGAATTTGTCAAAAAAATGCAGATATATTCCGCATATAGAAAACATGGGAAAAATCAATCTAGATGATGCCACCTTTTTATTCTTTACTATGGAATACTTAAGCAAGAATTTAGAAGAAATGGCAGAACAAAGATCTAAACTACCGAAGAAAGAGAAACGCGCATGGAAATACCTCGTGTTTTTCTGGGCTCGCCAAGCTGCAGAAGGATTAAGAACAGCGCATCTGCATGGACTAGTTCACAGAGATATCAAACCAGCGAATTTAGCTTTTTGCTTTCAAGATAATGTTATAAAAGTTATAGATTGGGGTTTAGTAAAAGATACGAGGCAAAGCAAAAGAACAGAACATATCGCTGGAACTCTTTTATACATGGCTCCTGAACAGATTTTGGACAAGGAAATTACTCCAAAGACAGATACTTACGCATTGGGACTTACGATTTACAAACTACTTACCGATAAACTTCCCTTTGGGCTAGATGAAGCCAAAAGTCTTACTGATGTTATTAGATTACACTGCACCTTGGAAAGAGATAAGGGAGCATTGAAAGAAGCGCGGCGCTTTCTAAAAAAATTCGTTTCCAGAAAAGAAGCAAATCTTATATACAATATGATACAGCCCGACCCTGAAAAAAGGATAGATATCTCAGACTTCATATCATTTTTTGAAAGTTGGTTTTATAAATTAGTTTTTGGAGAAATTTCAAGATTGTGGTCATGATTTCAAATCCTTAGGTATTGGAAAAACTTATAATCCGCCGTCAAAATCAAATTTTGGGCCGGTAGTTCAACCTGGTAGAACGTCCGCCTCGCTAGCGGAAGGCTGCGGGTTCAAATCCCGCCCGGTCCATTTTTATCTTTCTCCAGCTTTGGATTATTTTAATCCAAAAAATTTAATATTAACTGGATTATTTTAATCCAAAAAGTGGCGAGCGAACAGCTTTATTCAAAATCAGCCGCCCCTTCATACCCCATAGTAATCCAACCTATAAAAGATATCATTAAGCGAAATAGGGTTATGAGAAAACTGCATGAAAGAAAAAAACCCTGCTAAAGAAAAAATCGATTATTCCTTCCATCCAATTGTAATGTAAAATGCTAACCATAGCAGGAGCAGGTCCAGCAGGTTCGACATGCGCTTATTACCTAGCAAACTCTGCCTTTGAAGCAACTTTATACGACAAAGAAAAATTTCCTAGAGAAAAACCATGCGCTGGCGGGCTTTTCAATCCTGAAGCCTATATCAAAGAATTTCCCTGGCTTGAAAAATTCATCAACAAAAATACAACAAAGATCTACAAGGTTGAATTCAGATGCAGCAATGTTAAGGCAGAATTTCAATCAGATAAACCGCTACTCGCTACAACAACAAGAAAAGAATTCGATTCTTTTATTCTAAAACAAGCAAAGAAACAAGGAGCTACTTTCATCCAAAGCAAACTGAACAAAGCAAACATCACAGCAACAGGCGCTAAGCGCTTTACATACAAACATAAAGGTATTTGCTTTGTTGCAGAAGCAAAGACAAAATCAAAACCAGAGCCAAAAGCAATAATTCATTATTTTTTCAATCACATCAAAGGATACGCATGGCTTTTTCCAAAGAAACACTCAGTAAATATTGGCTTAGGAACATACCTTCCATGCAGAAATGCAAAGGATGCATTTTTCAGGTTTATAGATAAGCTAAAAGAGGAATCTCTACTACAAAAAAACATTGCACAAAAACCAAATGCTGCACTAATACCATTTTCACCAAGAAAACTTTATGACAAAAACACAGTATTCATAGGCGATTCTGCAGGACTTGTTGCTCCAAAAACAGGCGAAGGAATTTTCTTTGCAATGCTCAGCGGAAAACTCCTTGCAAATGCAGTATGGCATTGGAAAGAATTAAGCAAACGAGCAAAAAAGGAATACGCTATTCAATGTAAAAAGAAGATTCTCCCAATGCTGAAACAAATTCCTCTTGCAAATTACAACATTATCTGGAAGCTTGCAAAAGCAATAATAACAAAAAAGATAAAGAAACATCAAAAAACACTTGCAAAAGAGTTTTTCAGACTTAACTACTAAAAACAGAAGCTCGTTCTAAAGTTCGCTCTAATTGCTCGAACTGTTTTAACAACCACAGTAAAATTTTCACAACTTTCTTCAAATTTCCTCGCCTGTATTCTTTCTCACAACTATCTAAATAAACAATCGATTCATTATTTAAATTCTTCAATTTTCTTAGAAACTGCGCACTTTCTGCCACAGGTTTCTCAGCCTTTACCAAACTTTCAGCATCATGAATTTGATCAATGATTACCATGCACACTTTTGAAACCTGCTTTTTAAAATCTTCAAAGCTGACTTTCCTTTTACATAATGCAATCAAAGTTCTTATTCCAGTTTTAGCATTATCAAAATCCATTTAATCCACCACAAATAAACCGCTTTTTCTATCAACCTCAAATAACCCGAGTCTTGCGCCAGCATCAAGCCATGCATGCGCATAATTCAAAGCACCAAAAGCGCTTGCCAGATCACCTTTTTCCATAAAATGTTCTGCATCACTAAAATACCGTTCAGCCATATCAAGAAAATCCTCAGCTGCTTTCCTCAAATGGCTATTTTCAGGAACAGCAATCTTTACCTTTTTCAGCGCAGAACCAGTAACCTCAAACTCTTTCTTCAGTCTTTCTTCATCAATCTCTTTTTTCATTTCTCAGCTAAGCCTTCACTCGGTAAAGGCCTTTTCACAGTAATAGGAATAATTCCTTTTTCAAACTCTATTTTAGCTATCTCAATAGGATCATATCTAATTCGCTCTAAATCATCTTTGCTCAATTTTACAAGAAAAGGCGCTCCCATCGCTATTTGCAAAGCCCTGCTTCCAATCATTCTTGCTTTTTCATATTTTGTATATTTCCCTTCAAGCAGTTCTGTTTTCATTTTATCACCAGCTTTCTAAGTTCTTTTCCATATTGGATTCCAATTTTAACCATTTTTTGAACATCATCAGCACTTAAAGGAACATCACCTCCTTTTTGTAAAGCACAAAGTCTTCCATCACTCATACTCCCGACAGTGAGCCGCGCATCATACAATTCCTGTTCCTCTGTTGTTGGATCAAGGATAAAATGATCTCCGATCTTAAACACAGTCACACTCATAGGATTAACATCGACTAAAGGAAGCTTTTTATTTGTTTTGGTTCCATAATCAACCTTGCCATCAACAACCGCAGGAAAAACAGCATTTTTCAAAGCAGCAAATGCAGCCAAAGCACTTGCATCAAACAAATTCCCAGCATCATTAATCGGACATATATCAATTAGCACAGCCCAAGCTTTTTCTCCAGGCTCAATGCACAGCTTCTTTAAATCAATAAACCCGCTCTCTCTTATACCCCTATCAACAATTCTTGCAAGTTCAATAGCCTCTATACCTGGCGGCCCCATTTCAAAACGCGGATTTGCCAAGGGCAATAACTCAGCGCCAACCATAAGTAGACCTTCATCAGGCGTATCTGGATATGGCTGTTCTATTGCAAGTTTTACTCCAGCAAAAACAAGCGTCTCGCCTATCTGAACACTTGCGCTGCCTTCTGCATTAACACTCACACCATAATTTACCTTCAATGGCTTTCTGTATTCAAGCAGTTTTCTTCCATCCAATCTAACGCCTTTTTCAAGCAATTCAATTACATGTTTTTTTGCTTCGCTTTCAAGACTCATTTTAACCTTCCATATTCTCCATTAATTTGTATTTTTCATATCTTCTTTTTAGTGCTTTTCTTTGGATATCACAAATCTGCAAACATACTTTTTTAGCCAGTTCCAAAGCTTTTTGCAATTGTTCACTACTTACTTTCCCATCCATTTGCAACAAACTAAATTTATCACGTCGTGGCATATAAGCAACAGGGATATCAGCAACTTCTCCCGGATAAGCTTCTTCGTCATAAATCAAATCTGCAATCAGATTTCCATTAACATAACCAACAGCAACAGCAGAAACTAAGTCATACATTACAATGCCAGCATCAGCCAAAGCCATTGCAGCTGCAGTTATTCCAGCACATCTCGTTCCTGCATCTGTTTGAGGCAGCTCAATAAAAACATCTACTACAGCATTAGGATATTTTGTTAAATCAATAGCAGGAGTTAAGGCTTTTTCAGTAACAAGAGATATCTCCATTGCTCTCCTACTTGGTCCAGGCCTTATCCTTTCGCCCTTGCTTGAAAATGGAAGCATATTATAGTAACATCGTAGCAGACCATGTTTTGGATTTTGTAAGAATTTTGGATATAAACTTCTCGGCCCGTAAACAGCGGCATAAGCAACTGTTTTACCTATTTGGAATCTTGCACTGCCATCAGCCCTGCTTACAACACCAACTTCAGCCTTAATCGGCCTTATCTCATCGTATGCTCTTCCATCAGGCCTTTTAAAACTCTTTTTCATTTTTATTCTTTTTGCAATTTGATTTTTTTGCCAGTTTCTTTTTCTAGATAAGCATGAATCTTTTCAGTCAATCCAGGAACGTGGCTTTCTTCTTCAATAGTCTTTATCGTATTTACAGCAATTAGCTCCATCTTCGGATCAGTACTTTTTATCCAAATAACCCCATTTTGGCCTACAATAATGTTGCAACCTGTAGCTTGTTTGATCATGTTCAGCATACTTCCTTTTTTTCCTATTATCCTTGGAACCTTATTCGGATTCACCTTAATTATTCTTCCACCAATCAGCTTTTTCAGTCCAGGACCTTTTGTTGTTACATCAACCAACATTTGGGGCGTGACATTGATTATTTTACAAACAATATAATCATTAAAGTCAAAGAATCTTGTCAAGTCGCTGCCTTTGGCAACATATTCAGTTACAGCGTCTCTTACATTCAACATTGCAGGATACGCAGATTCAGTATCAACAAGCCAGCCATTAATTAAGATCTCTTTTATTCTGCCTATAATAACATCATCTCTTCTCGGAATGTATCTCCCACTTAACGCTATCAGTTTTATAAGCTTTCCTTCGAAATGTATTAAACCGACTCTCGACGCAACTATTTGATTACCTTCTCGTCTTACTCCAGGCCCAAGGATAAAATCCTTGCCTTCTGCAACAACTTCTCCAGGAACTACAATGCTTTTGTCCTTCACTAACTGTTTTCCTCTACTCATTATTCATGCACCTTCAAAAGCTTTGTTTCAACAGTACCATGTGTAATTTTATTAAGCTGATCATAAAACTCTTCCTCTATTCCGCCAGGAATTTCAACAACTGCAATCAAACTTCCATCGTTTTGCCACTCTTGCTTTAAAATCTTTCCGCTTTTTTGAACAAAAGGATAAGCTTTTCCAGCATAATCTGATTTAATTTTTATTGCAATCTCTTTCTTAGCAAACCTTATCGGCAGTATTGGTCTTATCTGTTTCAGAATTCGTTCAACCTGTTCAGACGCTGGCTTTGTTTCGTCGATTTTAACCTTTGCTTCCTCAAGCGCAGCTTCTAATCTTGCCGGTGGATGTGGCGCATTTGTTCTTGGGTCAATTCCGTTTCTGTGCAAAATATCAATTATCTGCTTTTTTACCCGCTCCCTCAATTTTTCTCTGTAAGCAGCAGTAAGCTGAACCTCTCCTTCCTTGATTATAATCTTCGCCACTTCATAAGGATCAGCTGTTCCAAATACTGCCTCCATTCTTTTTTCACTTGCTGCAAGTCCTTTTTTTGCATCACTAAAAACTTCGCTAACAGCAAGAACATCATCCATTGAAATACTCTTTCCTTCTTTAAAAGCCATAGCTTTTTCACAATCTACAAGAACCTCGAATGTTTCACCATTCTGCTTCAGCTTTGCTATAACTGCTTTCTCAACACTAACCATTTTTGCTTATTTCTTTGCAAGATCTTCGATTTCTTTCTTTGTTAATTTCGTATATTTTTTATCTTTCACATTGATATATGCACAATCCAACCTATTCACATCAAAACCCTCGCCTATCGCTTTCTTCAAAGCCTTTATACAAAGTTTGGTTGCGTCCATAAGCGACATCTCTTCTTTATATTGCTTTTTAAGGATCTTTTCTACTTCTGCTTCACCTTCACCAATAGCTGCAGCTTTATACTGGAAGAATATTCCAGTAGGATCTGTCTCATACAGCTTTGGAGTGCCATCAGGATCGATACCTGCAATTAGCAATGCAACACCAAAAGGCCTTAAACCAGCTGTTTGCGTGCAAATCTGTTTTAAATTTGCAACATCTTTAACTATTGAAAGCACATCTATTGGAGCATCATAAGTTACTCTATGCTGCTGTGCTTTAAGCTGCGCCCTCTCAACCAAAACTCTTGCATCAGAAAGTATTCCGCTTGCACTTGCTCCGATATGATCATCTATCTTAAAAGTCTTTTCAACGCTTTCTGGAACAATCAAACCATCAATAATGCGCTTGTCAGCTACCAAAGCTACGCCTTCTTTTACCTGAATTCCAATAGCTGTGCTACCTTGTCTTACTGTTTTTTTTGCATATTCTACCTGAAGCAATCTCCCTTCAGGACTAAACATAGTGATAGCTCTATCATATCCCATTAATTGATAAGGCATGGGTTGCATCTTTTTTACACCTCCTTATCTATTGTTTGTTTTGATTTTTCAGCAAGTATGCTCTTTGCCTTTTTAATTGTACCGCTTGTTGCAATGCTTTTTACTAAAACATCGGCGTTATTAATGCCTCGCATAAACAAAAAGCTTGCTTTCAATGCATCCTTCAATGCATGAGCTGTGCGTAAAATTCCCTTGCTTTTTGCTTTGTTCCAGCTAATAAGCATTAATCCAGCGCCTGCAAGACCAAACTGGCCGAAAAGATCGTCGAATGACCTGCAAATAGCATCAAACACAGCTGAACTGTTAAATTTTGCTTTTGAAATCACTTCAAAAACAATATAGCGATTTCTTTCCCTTAAACTCGGTAACAAAGGTTTTATCAAGCGTTTTTTGATTTCACTCACCTCAGAAGGATTTTTCTTTTTTTCCTTCATCCCACCATTATCAAGGAAAAAGCACTAGTTTAAAAATCTTACTGCGAGCGTTTACGCCTTAAGCGAATGATTAATGCAGCATTTAATTTAAAGAACTTATCAACATATTTTTCTATGAATTTTTCATCCCAGCCAGCATCTATAAGCAATGTTTTTATTTCTTGTTTGCTCATTCCTTGAGTTATTCCTCTAAGGATGAATTCATTTAAAGTGTGCGATATTCTATGAATTCTTTCTTTGAGTTTTCTGCGTTCTTCGAGCACGCGCATTCTTCTTTCACGTTCTTCACGTTTAATACGCTCAAGTTCTCTTTTTCGTTCTTCGAGTGCTTCTTTCAATATCTTTTCTTCTCTTTCTTTTTCAAATGCAATACGCTCACGCAATCTTCTTTCAGGTTCTGTTATTACAGCAGCTTCTTCAAAGAGTTTTCCTTTTCGTACTATTTCTTCTTCTGGCCTGATTCTTAATCCTTCAGCAATTTCTCCTTCATAAGCAAAGTGTTTTTTAAGCGCCCAGATTATTAAAACTATAGATGTTACGACCACTAAAGTAACAATTAATAACTTATATAGACTTATTTGTGGTAGTAATGGTTTTTCTATCTCTACCTCTGGTCTTACAGGCGGTACTAATCTTGCTGGAGGCATTGGTTTTGCTGGTGGTGCTGGTGCTGGTGTTGGTTGAACAACGCATTCTCTTGTTTCTGTTCTTGGAGGCTTTTTGCATGTACCAATATCATAGCATATTCTTGTTTGTGTTCCATTAATACATGGACCCCATTCTGTACAGTTCCATCGTTCAAAGCAACCTCTTCGTCTTCTGCCACCTCCACCGGCAGATGGTCTAACCTCTTCTTCAGGCTTTTCCTCAGGCTTCTTTTCTAATACTGAAATAGAAGAACTCTTAGTTATACTATCATTTATTCCATCATTCAAAGTTACAGAACATTTCCATTCTTCTCCAGGAGATGTTTCTTCTGCAACTATTGTGTTTAATCCTCTCTCATATAGAGCTTTTATTTCTGATGCTGATA
>QMQQ01000025.1 GCA_003648985.1 Candidatus Woesearchaeota archaeon
CTTTAATATGATCATAAGCTCGTATATAGTCCAAGCTACGCCGGCTTGCCATTCTTATATAATTTTTTACCCTATCATTAAATATAGAATTTATCAAATTACACAAAGTCAATTCAGAATCAGACGAATCTGGAAGCTTTAGAACAATAGGAACGGTTTCCTTAGGCTTTCCGCGCCCAACAATCGCAAACATATCTTAAAGAATTTTAGCGAAATATAAAAACGCTTGTTGTACTTTATGTAACAACATTTAACAAATAGAATCAAAATCGATTAACAAGTATTATGCAAAAACGCAGCAACCTTGACTCCTTTTCTTAAAAGCTCGTTATATTTGTCGCATGCCTTTTTTGTTTCAGCTATTATCAACTTTATCCCCCTTTCTTCAACATACCGCTTAATTTCATCCTTAACTTTCATCACTCCATATGCTCCGGTTCCTATTATAATAACCTCTGGTTCAAAATCGACGAGCGGCTTAATATCCTCTAGTGTTAGGTCATGTCCAGGTAAATATCTTGCTGGCTTGACTGTCTTGCCAAGAAGAACGATGTTGCTCTCAAACCGTTTTCCATCAACTATGAACTCTCCGAATGAATAATGCTCTATCATACCCAAAAATATACGCAAAAAGTTTAAATATATTTCTTCTATTTTTTTCTTAAAAAGAGGTGGCGCACAAGGATGCATGATAAAACTTCAACAATTCTTTCAATAGCTATTGCCTTAATCACTGTTGGCATATTTTTCTCCGCAGCAGACATAACAGGATTATTCAGTTATCATTTAGCAAAAGAGAAAGTTCTGTTTCGAGGGAAAGAAATTACATTCAAAAACGTATTTTCTGTTTTAAAGCAAAATGCTGATAAAGTGATCTTTGTTTTTCCAAAAAATCCAGACGTTTCATCTTACGATTTAAAAAAGACCAGCTTAATAATCAAACTAGCTAAAGAAATGCAACCCAAATGCACACAGCAAACAATCACAGTAAGCACAACCAAGCCAATTACAGACGGTTTAAACAAAGTTTGGCTAAATGCAAACAACAAGTTTGTTTTTGCATATCTTCTTAAATCAGGAAACGATGTTATGCTTATCGGAAACATTCCTGCTTTGCAAAACACCTTAGCATTGCCAAAAGAGGTTTCTACAATACTCACTCAAATTCAACGACCAAAAACATTAACTATAACTCCAATCAACCAACCAGTTCCAGGACAGACGATACAGATAGATATTCAATTATGCACTCCGATGTTTATTGAAACAGAAATAGCTAACGACTATAAAAATTTCATTGTTTTAAGTTTTGACAAAGCACTTGCATCAGAATTTAATCTTGAGCATATCCCGGCTGAAACCAAGCAAAAAGGAATTGGCATAATAATGCCGAACGGCAACAATTTTGCTGTTTTTCTTTTTGACAAAATATCAGATATTCTTCAATCATATTTCGATGGTAAAACCCTACCAGAAAGCACAACTATAGAAACTCAAATTGCCTCATATGTTGGCGGAAAGACATACATAATATCATCTGGTATAGTAGGAGTATGCGAACCAGGCGAAACAAAACAACAAGACCTAGCATGCGCATTCAAGCCTAAAAAACTTTATGGAAAAACACATGTTTCAATAGAACTTGATTCAAAAATAAACGAATATTCTCTTGAATTAAGCATTCAAATAAACTGTTCGTCATTTGACATAAAATCAATTCATATCAACAATATGCCTATGAAATATGATTACGATTCGTTAAGCAAAGTTCTCACCATTAAAGCCGATGCTGGCGTATTCGGCCAATTAGAAGGAGAGCCTCTTATCATAAAAATCAAAGCCGAATGTGATGGCAAAAACGTAACTTCAACTTATTCTTTAGGAAAACATTATTTCAAAAAACTACTTACAAAAGCAATTATTATTGGAAATACATATTACTATACATATTCTTACTTCTCCTCTGATGCGTATGGAAATGATATCTATACAGCAACTTATGAAGATGATAATGAAAACAATCACAATGTCTCTGTTATATGGAATGGCGCAGGTAATTTCGCTGATTATTTGAATGATCTAACTACAGAAGGATTAAATCTTGCCTTTAACACAACTTATTATGTTTATGAAGTAAGTGATCCAATAAATCCAGCACACCATGGTTATATCTGGCAAAGCGCAGATCACATTGTTTATATCAACTCAATCATCGCTAAAGGGACTGATGCAACTGGCTTGCTTAAAGCCTATCTCCAACTATATTCGACAACAATTTTTCCAATTGTTTCAAAAATCGACATAGGACAAAGTGGGGTGATCTTTCCGTGAGGGTTTTAAACAGTCTAATTTTATTTTCAATCATTATGATGGCGGTAAACGTAGTTGAAGCATCCCCTCCGCAATTGCCAATTCAAGTCTATGGCGACATCAGTCCAGACTTACCACAGGATTATCCCATAGTGTTTAAAATCAACGGTATTGAATATGCAAGAGGTACAGCAAAAGAAAACTACGGCTACGATCCAGTCATTCTAATTCCTGTTGATGATCCAGACACTCCTGATAAAGATGGTTATATCATCGGTGAAACAGTTGATGTTTATATAAATAATGTTTTGGTTGCCAGCCAAACATATACAAAAACAATAGAGAAAATTGACATAACTTTAACCCCAAGTCAAATAAACGAAATCACTGGAAAGCCAACACAAGCCATATCCCAAACGCCAGCGCCTGAAGAAAAACCAGCCTGCATTCCAAAGTGGAATTGCACCGCATGGGGACCATGCACAGAAGAAGGCATCAGAACAAGAATCTGTTATGATATACTTTGCAACCTGCCTCCAAGAACAGAAACAGAAAGCTGTATCTATACGCAAACTCCAACTCCGACGCCAGAAAAACCGCCAGAAGAAATAAAAGAAGAAAAGCTTCCAGAGATTGAAATGAAAAAAGTTGAAAAAAGATTTTCTACCATTCTCATCATTTTGATAGTTGCTGCAGCCGGTGTTGGATTATTTATTGTATTCTATGAGCTTAAGAGAAGTAGAGAACGTCTTGCTCTTGAAATGTTCTCTCGTGAGATTCCTCCTGAAACAATGCAGCGTTTAATTAACTATGTAAAAACGGCAAGGGCAGAGGGATATTCCGATAAACAAATAAAGCAAATCCTTCTTAATGAAGGTTGGAGCAAATCAACGATTAAAAAAGTCTTTACCCAAACACGAAGAAGATGAAAATTAAATCAATTAAAGCATATGAGGTATTAGACAGCAGGGGAAATCCAACAGTGAAAGTTGTTTTGAAAACAGAAAAACACATTGTTGCAGCATCTGTTCCAAGCGGAAAAAGCAAAGGAGCATACGAAGCAGTAGAGCTAAGGGATGGAAACAAAAAAAGATTTTCAGGACTTGGCATTAGAAAAGCGGTAAAAAACGTTAATGAGATAATCGCAAAAAAGATTATTGGAACGGACTGCCGCAAACAGCAAAAAATTGACAATCTAATGTTAATGCTTGATGGAACGCAAAGAAAATCAAGACTCGGAGCCAATGCAATTCTTGCTGTAAGCATAGCTGTGTGCAAAGCTGGTGCAAAGGCAGAAGAAAGACCTTTATTTGAATACATTGCAGAACTTTCATCATGCAAAAAACCAGCTATACCAAGAATTTATGCAAATCTGATCAATGGCGGCATGCATGCAGAAACAAAGCTTAGCTTTCAGGAATTTCTTGCTGTTCCAAAGGCAAAAGGAATGAAAGGAATAGAACAAATTCATTCCGTTTACTATGATATAAAATCTACTCTTAAGAAGCAGCGCCTATCGACAAGCGTTGGAGATGAAGGCGGCTTTACACCAAACATTTGCAATGATGAAGCGCTTAGAATTTTGCATCTCTCTGCAAAAAAGATAGATAAAAAAATCCAGCTCGCATTAGACGTCGCTGCTTCTTCACGGTTCAAGTCAGGCTATTATTTTATACCAGAAAAAACAAGCTCAGCAAATCTTCTTGAACAATACAAAAATTATATCAAAAAATACAAGCTTTTATCAATAGAGGACCCTTTTGCCGAGCAAGACCTTGGGGCATGGCAAAAAGCAATAAAAGTACTTAATTGCATGCTTGTCGGCGATGATCTCACAGCAACAAACCCTAAAAGGATCGAGCTTGCAAAGAAACTTAACTTATGCAATGCTTTGCTAATAAAACCAAACCAGATTGGAACTATAACAGAAACAATCCTCGCAGCAAATCTCGCAAAAAAATTCAAATGGCCGATAATCATAAGCCATAGAAGCGGCGACACATGCGATAGCTTTATTGCTGATCTTGCTGTAGGCTTATCTGCTTTTGGTATAAAGATAGGCGCACCTTGCAGAGGCGAAAGAACAGCAAAATATAACAGGTTAATTGAAATCGAACAAGAACTAAGATGAAACTCAAAGCACCAATTGTGTTAATCATCATGGATGGATGGGGCTTGCGGAAAGAAAAAGAAGGTAATGCAATAGCTCTAGCAGATACTCCTAACTTTAACACCTTATGGAAAAACTATCCCCATTGTCAGCTAGAAGCGAGCGGAAGAGCAGTTGGCCTGCTTGAAGGAATGTTCGGCAACAGTGAAACAGGACACCTTAACATAGGCGCAGGAAGAATAGTAAAAGAAGATGTTATAAGAATCAGCGATGCAATTGCCGATGGAAAATTTTTTCAAAATAAAGCATTGCTTAAAGCAATCGCACATGTTTTGAAAAACAAATCAAATCTGCACATCATGGGATTACTTTCAGATGCAGGTGTTCATGCCTATGATGTCCATCTCTATGCTCTGCTTAAACTATGCCACGATCACGGCATAAAACCAATCCTGCATATCTTCACTGACGGCAGGGATACACCAATAAAAAGTGCTCTTCACTATCTTGCTAAACTTAAAGAACAGCTTACCAAATTTCCAGCAGTAATCGCAACCATAAGCGGAAGATTCTATGCAATGGATCGCGACAAGCGTTGGGATAGAACAGAAAAAGCTTATTTAGCCATTGCTGAAGGAAAAGGAAGAAAAGCAAAGACACCAGAAGAAGCTGTTAAAAAAGCCTATCAAAACAATGAAACAGACGAATTCATTACACCAACAGTCATAGCAAATTACAAGGGCGTAAAAGACAATGATGCAATTATTTTCTTAAATTTCCGCTATGACAGGGCAAGACAGCTTACACAAGCCTTTGTTGAAAAATACTTCGACGGTTTTGACAGAATCAAGCAGAAAAAAGTACTATTCGTTGCAATGACCGAATATTATCCAAATATGCCTGCACTGATAGCATTTAGAAAATTAAGATTAAGGAACATCCTTGGAGAGGTCATAAGCAAAAACAACCTACTTCAGCTTAGAGTAGCAGAAACAGAAAAATATGCACATGTTACATTCTTCTTCAACGGTCAACGTGAGAGGCCTTTCAAAGGCGAAGACAGAATTCTTATTCCAAGCCCAAAAGTTAGAACCTATGACTTAAAACCAGAAATGTCTGCTTTTGCTGTCAAGGATGCAGTAATTAAAGCTCTGGATAAGGACAAGTATGATTTTATTCTTGTTAATTTTGCAAATTGTGATATGGTAGGTCATACAGCAAATCTCGAAGCAGCAATCGTTGCAGCAGAAACAGTAGATAAATGCGTTGGTGAAGTTGTCAAAAAAGTAAAGCTGAAAAAAGGCATAACCATAGTAACAGCAGATCACGGCAATGCAGAATTAATGCTCGATCCAAAAACAAAACAACCAATTTCAACACATACAACAAATCCAGTTCCTTTTGTTCTTGTTTCAAATAAGCATAGAGACATCAAGCTAAGAAATGGAATTCTTGCTGATATTGCACCAACAATTCTTGAGCTGATGCAAATAGAAAAACCAAAAGAGATGACTGGCAATTCATTAATTCAGAAATCAGTTTAATAGCCGATCTAAATCGTATTCGTTTGCATTACTGCATAAATTCTTTACACCTCTGCAAACAGGAAAAAGCGGGCATGATAAACATCCTTTCGGCCCGATTCTAGCCTTTGTTTCTCTTCTTTTTCTAAGGATAGATTCTAAACTTTCTTTTAATATCAATCTTTTATAATCAAACAATCTATCAACATCTCTCCATAACCTTTGTTGATAAGTGTTATATCTATCCATTATACCATATTTTGATGTATTTTTTAAATGACTTACATGTTCTAAATAACTAGGACTATGCTGCTCTAAATAATTCTGAGTTCTGTCATTTATATAAATGTCAGTATATTTTCCACTAGCTTTTCCTTTATAATTAGCCATGTTTCCAACACTTTTTCCACTGTACTTTCCCATTTTCGGTAGGTTAGGCACTTAAGATTTTAAATTTTTCTCAAAATTAATCAAAAATCTTTTAAAGAAAAAGAATGAAAACCAAAACAAATGAATAAAATCAAAGCACTCAAAGGAACTAGACTTGAAAAGCGAATGGACGTTTGGGCTGGGATGAGCGTAACTGATTTAGTGAATGAACTTTCTGGCGCAGGCTATGCTGGAAAAAGGATGGCAGAGGCAGTCCAGGTTTACATGAAAATGCTTGATGACAAAGAATGCGTAAAATTCCTAAGCGCGGCTGGTGCATTGATCGCAGGGGGAATGAGAAATGTTTTCGTTAAGTTCTTTAATGCAAAAGCGGTTGATATATTTATAACAACAGGCGCTATTCTTACGCATGATTTAATAGAAGCTTTTGGTGAAAAACACTTTCAAGGAAGTGCTGCTGTTGATGATAGAAAACTAGCCTCAGAGGGAATATTCAGAATGTACGATGTTTTCCTTCGAAAAGAAGGTTTTGCAAAACTTGAAACTGGCATAAGAGAATTGCTTCCTAAAATAGAACAACGCGAGCTAAGCCCAAGAGAATTTCTAAGACAGCTTGGCGCCCTAATCAAAGACAAAAATTCAATAATAAGGGCTTGTTATGAAAACAACATCGATATATATTGTCCAAGTATTACAGATAGTATGCTTGGATTCCATCTATGGATGTGGAGCCAAAACCATAAGTTAAAGATAAATCCACAACTTGATATTAAAGATTTTATGGATATTGTTTGGCAAAAAGGAAAAAGGTTTGGTTTACTCATCCTTGGTGGAGGAGTTCCAAAACACTTTGTTCCAGGAATGATGCAAGCCAGCGGAAATGCACTCGATTACATCATCCAAATAACAATGGATAGACCAGAGCACGGCGGCGTAAGTGGAATGCAAATAGTCGAAGCAAAAAGTTGGGGAAAGGCAACTCCGTCGGCTTTAACATGCGACTTGCGCTGTGACGTAACTCTTGCATTTCCAATTCTCGCAGCAGCAATATTAGATTACCTTAAACAAAAATGAACCTTATCGATGTGCATGCCCATCTTGACCATGCTGAATTTTCAAACCAGCTTGAGCAACTAATTCCGAGGTGGAAAGAACTCGGCGTTAAACATATCATCACCAGTGGCGTGAATACAACAACAAACAGGAAAACCTTGGAACTGGCAAAGAGATTTGACATTGTTC
>QMQQ01000026.1 GCA_003648985.1 Candidatus Woesearchaeota archaeon
CCTGCAATCAAATCCAATTACAAAATCAAATTTCTTCAGCTTTCTCAATTCAATCGTAGCTTTACTCGAGGCAATACCAGCAAAAACAGAGTCAATCTTTTCTATTCGCTCAAAGCCTGGCTTTTTCAGGAAAAGCAGATTTATCTCGTCTGAAAAAGAATAAGCTAGAGAACAATTGAAAATATTAAAAAATTCTTCTGCACATTTACAGAGCGCAGTCGCAAGAAATCGATCAAATGGCTTCTTAAGTTTCAACTCTTTGCATATTCTATGAAAACACCAACCATCAAGTCTCACAAAATAATAGTATCCTTCTGGCACAACAACACCACTATATATTTCATTATCTACAAGCGATAGCTCTCCTTTGCTTGCCTCACTCTTCGGCTTTGGAAAACCAAGTTTTTTCCAGAGTTTCATTCTAATGCAGAAAGTAAGTAAAAATTAAAAAAGTTCCTGCTTTATTTCTTGCATGCAATTTGAAATCATAGCCCAAGACAAAAAAACAAAAGCCAGAATTTTCAAATTTAAAACAAAATCAGGCACAATCAAAACTCCTTTCTTTATGCCCGTCGCAACAAAAGCGACAGGAAAATTCTATGACAGCAATGATATGAAAAAAATCAAAGTGAAAGCAATCATTGCAAATGCATTGCTTCTCAGCTTAGAACCGTCTGCTGCTGTAATAAAATCCCTTGGCGGAATACATCGCTTCATGAACTTTAAAGGCATCATATTTACAGACAGCGGCGGCTTTCAAATGTATTCTGAACATCTCTTTCTTGGCGTAAATGAAAACGGTATCCGTTTCAGAAATCCGTTCACAGGACAGCGCATACTTTGCACGCCAGAAAAGGATATGCAGATTCAGCTCGACATTGGCAGCGATGTAGCAATGTGCCTGGACGACATGCCGTTGTATCCGGCTAAAAAAGAAAGGCTTATTCAATCAGTTAAGCGAACTATTGCATGGGCAATTCGCTGCAAAAGATATCACGATAAGCACAACAACATTAATCAACTCCTTTTCGGCATTGTTCAGGGCGGCACCGATAACAGCCTGAGAAAGATCTGTGCAAAAAAACTTTCAACATTAAAATTTCCAGGCTATGCTATTGGCGGCTTGGCTATTGGCGAACCAGAAAACTTAATGTGGCAAGCAACCAAAGTAACATTAAAGCACATTCCTGAAAAAACTCCAAAATACCTAATGGGACTAGGAAAGCCATATCAACTGCTCAAAGCAATATCTCTCGGCATTGACATCTTTGATTCAAGATATCCGACAAAAACAGCAAGACACAATCAAGTGTTTACTTTTTCAGATAGCACATTAAAACTACAAAGAAAAATCTATAAGGACGATAAAAATCCAATAGATAAAACATGTAACTGTCCTGTTTGCCAGAATTATAGCAGAGCTTATCTGCACCATCTCATCAAAATAAAAGAGCCGAACGTGAAAAGATTGTTAAGTTTGCATAATCTCTACTTCTATCAGTGCTTAATGGAAAAAGCACAGGAAAGCATTGAAGAAAATAAATTCCACAAACTGCTTGAAGAATCAAAGCAATGGAATTAAACTAATCATATGCGGATAAACGAAGTTTTCGAGCGTTAGCGAGAAAATTTGAGCACACTTCTGCAAGAAGTGAGCTGCCGAATAACCGAAGTTGGAAGCGTTTGGGTTCGGGCTTATTTTATAGTAACTTATAAGTAGTAATAAACCGAAAGATTTATAAAGTGTTGGATAATATTTAATACATAAATCATAATGGGGCGAATAAAATGAAAGCTAATACGGCTAATATGGCTAAAATATTAAGAGAAGAAGATATACCTTATGTATCCGCTGTCGTAGACTACCTACGGAGCAGAGGACTTAAGGTTGAGTTTAGAGGTTCAGTTTTAAGCGGGAATAAAGAGTATAAGGATATAGACCTGATTGCAATGGGAGATCCAGGAGCAGTAACAGCCGCTACATCTGGTTTTATGGGTTTTTCCCCGAAACCATTTCCACGAAAAACAGAAGAAGGTTTAGAGTTTAAGGTAACATACATTGGAGGTCCAACAACTTATGTGAATAGCCGAGTAAATGATAGATTCAAAATTTATGGTGGGGAAACAACAGAAATAGATGTGAACTTAAAAGTAAGATATTAATTTTTTCTTTTATTATTTTTCGAGCAACTTGTGCGAGACTATCTTTTTAAGCCCTAACCCAAATATCGTATAACAAGAATTTAACGCAATTTAACGTTAAACTAAAGTAAATTTAACGCAAGGTTTACGCAAAGTTTACTCATTTGAGATGCTTTCCAATCCAGCCAGCTAAATCATCAATCTTTACCCTTGTCTGTTTTGTTGTGTCCCTATCCCTTACAGTAACATCATTCTGTTTTAAACTATCAAAATCTATTGTCACACAGAAAGGTGTTCCGATTTCATCCTGTCTTGCATAGCGCCTTCCAATACTTCCGCTTTGATCATAAAAACAATTGAAATGACTTTTTAACGTTGTGTAAACCTCTCTTGCTTTTTTAATCAGCTCTGGTTTGTTCGAAAGTAGGGGAAAAACAGCAACCTTGATCGGCGCAAGCCTTGGATGTAACTTCAGCACAACATTTCCCCGCTTCTTATCATAAGAATAAGCATCAAAAAGAAATGCAAGAAAAGTCCTGTCAACACCCTGGCTGGGCTCAGCAGCAACATAAGGAACAACCTTCTGCTTTGTTGCTTGATCATACAAACATAATTCCTTTTTTGAGTAATTGCTGTGCTGCTGCAGATCAAACTGCTTTCTGTCAGCATTTCCGTAGATTTCTTTCCAACCGAATGGAAATCTGTATTCAATATCAATGCAAGCTCCTGCATAATGAGCAAGTTCGCTATGCAAATGTTCTCTTAACCTTAAATTCTTAGGATTTATGCCTAGATCAACAAACCACTTATAAGCTAAAGCAATCCAATAAGCATGCCATTTCGTTGCAATTCGCTCTGTCACTAAATCAGCTACTCTCATCTTCTTAGCTTCCTTTACTCCAGCTTCCTGCATTTTCGCTGTGAGAACATTTACTTCCATATCCTTGACTTCATCAAAATATGAACATTCATCCAATCTATCAGGATGAACAAAATATTCTATCTCCATCTGTTCAAATTCTCTGGCCCTAAAAAGAAAATCCCTCGGTGAAATTTCATTTCTAAAAGCTTTACCGACCTGAGCAATACCAAAAGGAAGTTTTACTCTACTTGTTTCAACCACATTTCTAAAATTAATAAAAATAAGCTGGGCTGTCTCTGGCCTAAGATAAGATTTAACACCATCTACAGGTCCAACGCTTGTCTCAAACATCAATTGCAGAAATCTTGCTTTTTTGAATTCACCTTTGCACTTCGGACATCTTATCTTATTCTCCTTTATCAGCCTGTCAAAATCTTCTGGTTTTAAGCCCTCAGCTCTAATGCCAAGAAAATCCTCAATTAAACTCTCGGCTTTTACTCTATAGTTACATTTTCCACACTCAACCAGCACATCAAGAAAATGATCAACATGACCGCTTGCTTCCCATACCTTTGGATTTGTAATAATTGCACCATCTATGCCAACAATATCCTCCCTTTCATGAACAAATCGCTGCCACCATTCATTAATTATATTTCTCTTTAACTCAATACCTAAAGGCCCATAATCCCAAAAACCGGCAAGTCCGCCATAGATTTCGCTATCAGGAAAAACAAATCCTTTCTTCTTGCAAAAAACAAACATATCTTGAATTGAAAGCATACTCAAAATATCTAATAACTAATTTAAATTATTTACTATATTTTTATTTCGTGTTCCTCTTTTATCTATTTTTTCTAAAAATCTCAGATAAGCTCTGTGATCGTACCACCACTTCAATCCTTTTTTGATGATGCTTATGCACGTTTTAAAATTCTGAAACAAAAATGCAAACCCTCTTTTCGTAAGCCAATAGTTCTTTTTTATAGCTTCAACAACCTTCATCTGCAGATCATAAGCACTCATCCTTTTAGGTCTAAAAACAACATGGTTTAAATCATACAAATCCCAATTTTTTGTAAAGATTCTTCCTTTAGCATCCAATTTATGATAAAGATCGCTTCCAGGCAATGGGGTTAATATAGAGAATTGTGGACTATCAATGTTCATCTCATCACAGAACTCAATCGTCTTGTCGATAATTTTTTTATCATCATTATCTGCTCCGAAAACAAACATGCCGTGAATCTTAATCCCGTAATCATGCAACTTCCTAATTGCCTTCTTAATCAAACCAACATCTTGATGTTTATTATACTCTTTAAGGCTTTTTGGATTAATTGACTCTATGCCAACACAAAGATAATTGCAATTCGTTTTTGAAAAAAGATTCATCAGCTCATCATCATAGGCAACGTCCAATCTTGCTTGTGCGGCCCAAGGAACGGTAATGTTATACTCAAGCATTCCTTTAAGAATCTTCTTCGTCCTCTCCCTAGAAGCTGCAAAGTTATCATCATAAAAAAAGATTCGTTTGTTCTTCCTGCTTAAGATTTCTTCAACAACATTCTCAGGAGTTCTAAACCTGTACTTTCTTCCAAACATCTTCGTAACAGAACAAAAACTGCAATTAAAAGGGCACCCACGTGAAGTGGATATCGGCGTTCTTGGTAAAGGTAGTTTTATGTTTTGTATCAAAGAAAGGTCGGGAAATGGCAAACTATCTAAGTCTTCGCAGGGTTTACCCTTAATCAACTTCGATTTTAACTTTTTGTTTTTTATGCGCGACACCACAGTATCGATTATAGGATCCGCTTCTCCTACAACGACATAATCAGCATGACTCAGTGCTTCATTAGGAAAGAAAGTAGCATGCACTCCCCCAATCAAAACCTTTCTCTCAGGATACTTTTGCTTAAACGCATCCGCTATCGCATATCCTCGTCTGGTTGTGCTTGTCATGCTTGAAATGCAAAGGATATCACAATCAAGCTGTTCTGGATCGATTCTCTTACCATCATCTTTAATTATCTTAACGTCATGTCCCCTGTTTTTTAAGATGGTACCAAGATAGAGCGTTCCAAGCAGAGGAAGCTTGTTCAACCAACCAAAAGAAAATCCTTCAAATATGCTACTTGGTTCAACAAAGGTAATTTTCATTTTTTAACAATATTTTGAATTTCCTCACCTAGACCAAGCCATTCAGCAACAGCCATGTCCCTTAGAATTGTCAAATAAAATCTAAAATTCTTTCTTACTTTATTTACACTCGAATGAGTTTTTTCAGCTATCTTCCGCAAAACCTCTTCAAGCTTCGAATTCGCTCTTCGTGCTATCCACATCTTCAAGATTCTATCATTTCTTTGGTACTTTACATAGCCAACTAATTTTTGTTTTTTACTCAAAGCAACACCAGCTGTTGCAAGATTATACATATAACCTAAAAACCTCCAATGCTGTCTTCTCAAAATCCTACCTCTCAAAACATCTACCTTGCTCAAAATATCATAAGCCTTAGCTAAACTTTCCGCATCTTTATATTCTCTCGGGAGGTTCTCATCAAGCCAGAGAACGCACTCATCAAAATCAACATCAATCCTGTCAAATGCTCTTAAAGCAACATCAATATCAACAGTTTTAAGCACTTTCATCAGAGCCTTTAAAATGCTTTCCTTTTTATCTCTCAGGTCATCCACCAAACCAACTTCATTAGAAAAAGAGTGAATGTCATTTATTGCAGCTCTTGCATCGCCTTCGCTTAACCTAGCTATCTTCATCAGCACGAAATCGCTAATATCAAGTTTTTCTTCCTGAACAATCCTTTTTATTATTTTGTAAACTTCCAAGGTAGTTAATTCGTTAAATTGAATCAGCTTACATGACCTTCTCAGTTCAACTAGTTTGCGCGTGTAAGCATCATTTGCAGTCATAATTACAGGAAACTTGCTTTGAGCAATAACACCTCGTAAAGCGCTTAAGCCACCTCTATCTTCATTCCCGGACATGCCATCGACTTCTTCAATCAAAAGCAATTTTCCTTTTGCAAAAGAAAACAAACTTCTTTGCTTGCTTGCTTCACCAACAACTTTGTTTATTATATCCTTATTTCTAAAATCAGAAGCATTCAGCTCAAGAACTTCCAGCTGCATGTCGTTGGCAAGAGCATAAACCGCAGCAGTCTTTCCGCAACCTGGCGGCCCAAAGAGGAGGCATGCTTTTTTTGTCTTTTTCCTTGAGAAATCTTCAATAAATTGTTTTAACTCAGCGATTCCTTTCTTCTGCCCAACAAATTCCACCAAGCTTTTTGGAGCATACTTAACGAAAAGAGGCAACATATAGAGGGAATAGCAAAGAATAATTTAAATTTATTGTTAAAAAAATATTTGAAATTTGAAATAATTTTTTTAAGCTAATAGAACAATTATTGCAGGAGAAAATTGAAAATGCAGTTTCGGATTTTGGAACAAATGCAAATCTTATTTTCCGAAGAAAAATTCCACTCAATATCGATGAACGTCTGGAAGAAGATAAAAATCCGAGATTTTCAATAGGCCAGCCATCGCTCTTTTTGATGTAGTATATGAAAGTGATGAAGTAGAAGAGGTTGCTAAAGAATATAGAAACGTGGTTCTGGAATCTTAAGACCAATCGTGTTTTTTTAGATATAGAAATGATGAAATAGGAAAAGAGCTTGAACAAAGCCTCGAAGTAGTGGTTAAGGAACCTTAGAATTTAAATTTCTATATTTTGCTTTTAACATATTCGTTAAGTATACTTAACGAAAAAGTACATATTCGTTAATTGCTCTTAACGAATGTGAAATTTTAAAAAAAGCCCCG
>QMQQ01000027.1 GCA_003648985.1 Candidatus Woesearchaeota archaeon
ATTGGGAATGCAGATGGATAAGACCGTGAAAATTATAAAAATTTATTAAATCCAATAAAATTCTGAACAGATGATCAACGACGAATTGATTATTAAAACAATCCGCATGAAAGGTCCTGTTCTACCAGTTGACATAGCCAAAGTGATTGGAAAGGATCTCATCATAACAGCCGCCCATCTTTCTGAAATGGTAAGGCGCGGCCTGATAAAATCAACCTATGCAAGAATCGGAGGAAGCATCCTTTACTATCTTCCTGGACAAGAACAAAAACTCGAGTCCCTCATTGTTGAAAACCTTAACCCAAAAGACAGAGAAACACTCTCGCTTCTGAAAGAAAAAAAAGTACTCCGAGATGATGAGCTAACCCCTTTGCAAAGAGTTAGCATAAGAAACCTTAAAGATTTTGCAAAACCTCTTTCTGTAAACACTGAAAACAAACAAATCCTTTTCTGGAGATGGCATTTATTTCCAACAGAACAAGCCAAGGAAACAATCCGCAAAATACTTTCACCGAAACCAGAGCCAGAGCAAAAAATCAAAAAGCCAAGACTAAAACAAGCGTATGACAAAGATTTCTTTGAAAAAGTAAAAAATGCAGTAGAAAACGATGGAATAAAAATCCTTAAATCAAATGAAATTAAAAAAGCAAGAGAATTCGAACTAACGCTGAGCATACCAACTCCTCTCGGCAATGTCAAAGCATTTGCCATCGCAAAAAACAAATCAAAAATAAACGAGAACGATGTCTTAAGCTTATTCGTTAAGTCAAATCAAAAAAAGGCAAGCCTCTGCGTTCTGCTGACAAATGGAAACCCATCAAAAAAAGCACTCGAAAAAATAAACGAATTAAACATAAAATTGGTGAAAATCAATGGGAGTAAACTTGGGCTCGTTGATAAAGGGCAGAGAAATATCAATCAGTGAATTGGCAGGAAAAGTCCTTGCTGTCGACGCATCAATGTGGATTCACCAGTTTCTAGCATCAATTAGGGCTCCCGACGGAACCCTCTTCTGCGATAAAAAAGGAAGAACAACATCTCACCTAATCGGACTTTCATCTCGCATAGCAAATCTGCTCGAAGCTAATATAAAGCTCGTTTTCTGCTTTGACGGAAAACCCCCTGAATTAAAGCTCGCTGAAAAAGAAAGAAGAACCGCTATCAAAGAAGAAGCACTGAAGCAATACCGCGAAGCGCTTACAAAAGGCGAACTCAAAGAAGCAAGAAAATATGCAATGCGAACAACAACACTAACTAATGAAATTATAACATCTGCAAAAAAACTTATCTCAGCATTCGGATTACCAATTATTCAAGCACCGCAGGAAGCAGATGCCCAAGCAGCTTATCTAGTTAAACAAAATGATGCATTTGCTGTATCAACAAACGATTATGACGCCCTGCTCTTTGGCGCACCGAGAATGGTAAAGAATATATCGATCTACGGTAAAAAAATAGTCCATGGAAGGCAAATCACAATAAAACCAGAGCTCATAACCCTTTCAGCGCTTTTGCAGCAGTTAGGAATAAATCACGATCAGCTAATAGCTCTTGGCATTCTAATAGGAACAGATTATAATCCCGGCGGCATTCACGGCATTGGCCCAAAGCGTGCGCTTGAACTCGTCAAGCAGTTTAAATGCGATTTTAAAGCATTATTCGCCTACGTTAAATGGTCTTCCCTTAATCCAGTTGATTGGAGTGAAATATTCAACATATTCAAACTAATGCCTGTTGAAAAAAACTACAGGATAACTTTCAAAGAACCAGATAAAAAAGCTATAGAAAAAATCCTCATTGAAGAATATGATTTCTCAGAAGAAAGGGTTAAAAACATAATTGAAAAAGCAATAAAAGAACAAAAAGGTTTGCAAAAATGGCTATAGGCTGGCTCATCTTCATATTGCTATCAGCTGTATTTGGTTCAATAGCAATAATATATAAGAAAAAAGCCCTCTTTAAAGAACATGCAACTGAATTCTCAGTCGTTTTCAAAATATTCCAAATTCTTTTTTTGCTCTGTCTAATCCCTTTCCTGAACCTAAATCTTCACCTTCCTATAAGAACTTATCTCTTTGTTTATCTTCTATCACTCGGTGTTGCAATACAGAACATATTCACATCAAAAGCACTTCGCCATATGGAAATATCAACAGTAATTCCACTGAATAATCTTCAACCGTTGTTCACTGTTTTTGCTGCCATTGCCTTTCTTAATGAAAAATTAACACCAAAGCACTTCTTAGGCATATTCATCATTCTCGTCGGCGCATACATTCTAGAAGTTGGACATCATCCAAAACATTTAATGCAACCAATAAAAAAACTGCTCAAATCAAAATATGTCTCCTACCTAATTCTGGCATTCAGTGTGGCTGCCATAAAGAATGCTGGTGAGAAGTATGCCATAAGCCAACTAACCCCTATAACGCTTCTTCTTCTAATATATATTTTCACAACAGCAAATCTTCTCTTAATTCATTCGATTTTATACGATGGATTAAAAGGAATCATCAAAGGTATTAAAAAATGCGGCGGGAACATTTGCATGGCAAGCATATTTGCAAACCTATCAAACCTTGCATACTTTTTTGCTTTATCCTCAGCATACCTAAGCTATGTCATAACAATAAAAAGATTCAGCGCTGTTTTAACAACAATAGCTGGAGGAAAATTTTTCCACGAAAAGCATTTAATACAAAAAACAATTGCGTGCTTGATAATGGTAGCAGGAATTATCCTCGTGCTAACATAAAAAATGACATCTTTAAAACAAGTCCTGAAAAACAAACTTACAAAAAAAGAACTCGCAGCATTGGTTACTTCGTATGATGTTGTCGGAGACATTGCAATAATCGAAATACCATCTATTCTTAAACCAAAGGAAAAACTCGTTGCAGAAGCAATAATGCAGCTAAATAAGCACATCAGGGTTGTCTGTAAAAAGGTTGGGATTCATAGAGGAATCTACAGAAGACAGAAATTAAAGATAATCACAGGAGAAAGAAGAAAGACAACAATACATCGTGAAAACAAAGTTCTCATTAAGCTCCATCTCGAAAAGGTTTATTTTTCACCAAGACTCAGCACAGAAAGATTACGCATAGCAAAACAGGTCAAACCAAAAGAAACAGTGCTTGTTATGTTCAGCGGTGTAGCGCCTTATTGCTTAGTTATCGCAAAAAACGCTTCCCCAAAAGTTGTCTATGGTATAGAGATCAATCCAGTAGCGCATCGCTTTGCAGAGGAAAACGTAAAGCTAAACAAACTTGAAGAAAAGATACGTCTCTATTTAGGTGATGTAAGAATAGTAGTTCCAATGCTAAAGAAAAAATTTGACAGGATTGTAATGCCTCTTCCATTAGGAGGAGAAAACTTCCTCGACACAGCATTATCAGCTATCAAAAAAGGAGGAATAATCCATTTCTATGATTTTAAAGATGTAACAGGATTTGAAATAGCAAAAGAAAAAGTTCTAAAAGCGTGCAAAAAAGCAAGGAAAAAATGCAAAATCCTTCGGCTTGTTAAGTGTGGTCAAATAGCCCCGAGAACATATAGAATCTGTATTGATTTCAAGGTTTGCTAACCGAACATCTCTTTGTAACCTTCGCTTGATTCCTCTCTACGTACTTTTTTAATCGCTTTAAAAAAGTCGTCCATCGAAACATAATTCCTTTTCCCCCTAATTGCAAAATATCCTGCTTCAGTGCATACAGCTTTAATATCAGCACCGCTAAATCCTTCTGTTAATTTAGCAAGCTGGTTTAAATCAACTTCCCTTAAAGGCATTTTCCGCGTATGTATCTTAAATATATCAGCCCTTCCTTTCCCATCAGGCAAAGGAACATGAATCAGCCTATCGAGCCGCCCAGGTCTTAGAATAGCAGGATCAAGGACATCAATCCTGTTTGTTGCACCGATGATCTTAACATCACCCAAAGGGTCAAAGCCGTCAATCTCAGCAAGCAATTGCATAAATGTTCTATTTACTTCTCTTTCGCCGCTTGTTCCAAGCTCGACTCTTTGTGCAGCTATCGCATCAAGCTCGTCTATGAATATGATTGCTGGTGCCTTCTCCCGCGCTAAAGAGAATATCTCCTTCACAAGTTTTGCACCTTCTCCAATAAATTTTTGAACAAGCTCGCTTGCAACAATCTCTATAAACACTGCCTTTGTTGATGATGCCATACTTTTTGCCAGAAGCGTCTTTCCAGTTCCAGGAGGACCATAAAGCAATATTCCTTTTGGCGGAGTTATTCCAATTTTTCTAAATAATTTTGGATTTTTCAAAGGCAATTCAACAACTTCCCTAATTTCCCTTATCTGCTCATTTAAACCGCCAATGTCGCGCCATCCAACCTTTGGTTTTTCAATAATAACAAATCTCTCGACTGCAAATTTACTAAGCTTTCCAAGCTTTTGAACAACAATAAGATTTTTTTGTTCAAGTGCAACAAAATCTCCCGGCGTTAAAGCGCCACAGCTCTTAGAAACTTCAACCAAAAATTCACTTCCATTCGGAATCTTAACAACTACCTTTCCACTATCAAATACTTCTTTAACTTCAGCAATAACAAGAGGCGGCCTTTGAAAGCGCTCCAATTCCTTTCTCAACCTCATTACTTCTGCCTTAAGAAACCTGTTTTCTTCAAAAACACCTAAAAGCCTATCAGCATCAGTATCAGCCATAGAAATCCAATTTCCAGAAAGTTTAAAAATATTTTCTCATTTCTAATAAAAATGGTGGATCCAAGAATAAAAAAACTTGCATCAATACTTACTTCATATTCAATAAAAATAAAAAAGGGTGACATCATAAATTTAAACTTTGGCATTCAGGCAAAAGAACTTGCTTTGGAATGCTTTAAACAAATTCTTAAAAAAGGCGCAACAGCAATAACCCATGCATCTGTTCCTGGATTTACCTACACATATTATAAACTAGCAACTAAAAAACAGCTTGAAAAAAAACCAATTATTGCATTATATGAAGCGCAAAAAGTTGCTGGAAGCATAAGCATAATAGCTGACATAAATACAAGAGAGCTCACAAATATACCTAACTGGAAAATAGCCCTACGCAATAAAGTAACCTATCCTGTACATAAAATACATCTCAAAAAAGATAATTGGGTCCTAACCATATTTCCAACGCCAGCCCTTGCACAGGAAGCAGATATGAGCTATGAAGAATACTATGATTTCATATTCAAAGCAACAAACATTGATTGGCGACGTATGAGCAAAAAGCAAGACAAACTGAAAGCCGTCCTTGACAAAGGAAAAGAGGTAAGGATCGTTGCTGAAGGAACAGACATCAGATTCAGCATCAAAGGAAGAGAAGCAATAAAATGCGATGGACATCGCAACATGCCTGATGGTGAAGTATTCATAGCGCCTGTTGAAACAACAACAGAAGGAAAAATCCGATTCACATATCCTGCAATCAGACAAGGTAGGATAGTAGAAGGAGTAGAACTTCATTTCAAAAAAGGCCGTGTTATCAAAGCAAGTGCAGAAAAAGGAGAGGCATACCTAAAAGAAATGCTCAGTGTTGATTCCGGTGCAAAAAGACTTGGTGAATTCGGCATCGGAATGAACTATAACATAAATCGCTTCACAAAAGAAATTCTCTTAGATGAAAAGATCGGTGGAACAATCCATCTCGCTCTAGGAATGGCTTATAAAGAAGGCGGTGGCCGAAATGAATCAGCAATACACTGGGATATGATCCTTGATTTAAGAAAAGGCGGCGCAATCTACATCGATGGAAAATGCATTCAACGCAATGGAAAATTCTTGATTTAAGCTAAAAACATACCAACTCCTTCTTGCTCCTCGTTAGAACTCTTGGCCTTTTTTCGAGCAGAACAACATCTTCTATCCTTATACCATACTTATGCGGAACATATATTCCTGGTTCTATCGTAAAGACCATTCCTTTCTTAAAGCAATCATCAGAAAAAGGGCTTATGCTCGGACTCTCATGAATATCAACACCAATTCCGTGACCAAGCCCGTGGATAAAATATTTTCCATACCTGCCTAACATCCTAACAGCAAATTGATGCAATTCTTTGCACTTCATTCCTGCCTTAATGTTTTTTATCGCGTTTGTCTGCGCTTTTAAAACAAGCTCATACAATTCTCTCTCTTTTTTCTTTGGTTTTCCAATGAAAACAGTTCTCGTCATGTCGCTGCAATATCCTTTATACCTAACTCCAAAATCTATAATACAAAAGCCTTTTTGCAGTCGCTTATTTCTTGTCATATGGTGCGGCATACTACCATTCCTTCCGCTCGCGATAATTGCCTTAAAACTTCTATCAGCAAAATATTTCTTAGCATGATAAAACAGCTCTGCCTCAACATCACTTTCTGTTCTAAACTTATGAAAAAGATCAAACACTTTGCTCAAAACCTTATCGCCTATCCTACAAGCCTTCTCAATAAATTCTATCTCTTTTTTTGTCTTCACCTCTCTGAGCCGCTTTAACTCATCACTCACATCAACAAACCTTGCTTTCAGCGCTTTCTTCAACTTCTCAAACATAGCATAACTCAACGCTTTCTTATTCACA
>QMQQ01000028.1 GCA_003648985.1 Candidatus Woesearchaeota archaeon
ATACAGATTTCTTCTGCATATTTTTTTCCTAGGCAGAGGTCTGCAGCAAGGAATTTTATGAGTGTGTCTTTATTTGTTTTTTTAATTAATTCGGCCAGTTCGTTCTCTGCTATTGATTTAATGTTTGGAGATGGTGGCGGCAGAGAATAAGTCTTTCCTGGAGCAATGACCCTGGTTGACCATTTTTTATAAAGTGTTGCTGCAATTGTTTTTTGCTCTTGATCAAGAATAATAATATTTCCTTTGCTGAAGAGTTCAATGATAAGGTGAAATGCTGTTGATTTTTTAATTGTAAGTTTAAGAATTCTTTCAAAGTTAATTTGCTCAATATCGGTTATGGTTGCGTTAGTAATGTGTTTTCTGAGAATTTTTGCGAATGGTGTCAGTTCTTCGTCTGTTGCCGGTTTTTCATCTGTAAGAAAAAGAAAATCTGGTGGAGAGATTGTGAGAAAGAGTTTTGGTTTGTTTTTGATGTGAAGTTGAAAAACTATACCTGTGCCATCAGCAAATGAATAGATTTTACTAATTCTGGCTGTTTTGATCTGCTGAAGTTCTTTTGTAAGGTAATGTATATCTAGAGAGGTTAGCATTTTTTAAGTGAGGAATTCTTTTTTGAGTGTTTTGATGAGAACTCTCATCTCGGATAACAAATTCTCAGAATACGTTAGAGAAACGCTTTTTCCATAATAGCATATTTTGTTTCTTATTTTTCTGAACAAGTTAAATTTTTCAGCAAGAGTTTGACGTTTCAGTACTTCGTTTAAGAAAAAATAGAAACATTCATGGTTATAAATTTTCCATCCATGAAGTATTGCAATAGCTTCTAGAATTTCCCTAAGTGCACTATATACTAAAATAATCTTAGACTGTAGGGTCTGCTCTGAGAGAGGAATCGTGCTTTCTGTTTTGAGTTGATTTTCGGCTGTTTTTACTAACGAATTAGCTAGACTTTTATCAGGAGTTATTCTTTTAGCAAATCCTTTATCTTGACAAAGATGCCAATTCATTTCCATTTTCCAGAGAGAACATATCCATTGAGGATATTTGGTTTAAGATTAGATGGAATTTTGCTTAGTGAGGGGAAAATAAAAAGCTGGATGTTTCTCCTGAGTTTTTTCTCAAAAATATGCAAATGCGTTTCAGGTTTGGATTTAACAGAAGTTATGATGGCTATATCGACATCTGAATTTTTTGTTGTTTCTGCTTTAGCTAGAGAGCCAAAGAGAATGATCAATGGATGTACAAATTCATCATTTAGGAACTCTAAAAGACCAATCTCGGTTAGCTTTGAAAACCAGTATAACTGTGATAGCTTTATAAAAAACTGGTTTGTTCTATTTGCAGAAAAAAGTAACATATTTCTTCCTTTCGTCTTTAATAAAAGCTTTTGGCGTGCATAAGAATTTAGCCATTTGGATGCTGTTGGCGGAGATATTTTTCGCCATCTGGCATACTCACGTATAGTAAATTGAACGTAACAGTCTTCAAAGAAAGTGGATAAATCGTTAAAAATTTTTAACATGTGTTAAGTTTTTTTAACATAATATAAAAAAGTTTTGGTTGTTTAGTTATATTTTCAGTTGTATTAATGGTTAAGATTGGAAGTTCTCTTTCTTGGGCTTCGATTCTGCAGATGTCAAAGATTTCTGCATCGAGGTTTTCTCTGATCTTTTCTGCTGAATATCGACGTTTTTTTAGTCTTTTTAGCAGTGTTTTAAGATTACATTTTGTTACTATGCATAAATCTATGTAACGTTTATGGAGTAGATGGCTTAAGTGGGAGTGAATAATCAGGCATTGTTTTTTCTTTTTTGCCTCTTTTAGAATTGGTAAGACTGCTTTTCTTAGTTTTGTTTCATCTACTACATAGCAATGTCTTTTTTGGTCATAGTAATCATAGATTTTTTTTCTTTTAATGAAAGTATTTAGGTTTAGGATTTTGCATTTGATTTTTCTTTGTCTTAGAAATAAAGCGAGTTGCTTTGCAAGAGTTGTTTTTCCTGTTCCTGGAGTGCCTGTGATAGTGATTATCATTTATGTCTAAGGCCGTGAATTAGATGTTTTATTGATATCTTTTTCCTTGCAATGGTGTGCAATAGAAGTAAAATGGCAAAAAGAATAGCCATATACACGAATAAAGGAATCATGTCATGCATAAGTGTTTTAATGCTCATTCCGAATAGTATAGTTTGTCTCAAAGCTGATTCTGCTATAACAAATGGATTATAAAAAGAGAATTTGCTAAGTATTGATGGTAAGCTTTCTATAGGAATGATCGCGTTTGAGAGAAAGAGAAAAGCACTTCCTAATGAGATTGTTGCGAGTGTTGCTGTTTCTTCTGATTTAAAGAGATAACCTATTAACATTCCAATAAATGTAAATGTTGTTGTTGTGAAAAATAGGATTAGGATAGATGGAAGAACTGTCGGAAAAGATGCTTTAAAGAGAAGTGCTGCGACTGATAGTATTATCGCTATTTGAACGAAAACAAGGAGTATGTTTGTAAGATATGTGCCTAAAAGGAATATTATGCTTGGTGTTGGAGTAATGAAGTTTCTGAAAAATGCTGGAGAATGTTTTTCTATCATTACCAAGGTTGTTGAAAGAAGGAGTGAAATAAACATGACCACTAGTATGACTAAAGAAGGGAATAAATAAGTAAGATATGTTCTTTCTGGGATAATTGGATTTATCTTTGTTTTGAATGGTGTTATGATTGTTGTTGCCTTTGTTATTGTGACTTCGTTAAGAGCTTTTTTGATTTTGTCAAGGTTGGACTTTACGCTTTCGATATTTGATGATTGTGCCTGCAATAATGATTTCACCTGATTTATATCTGATTCGAGTTCGCTTAGTTTATTGAGTAAGCCTGGAATGTCATATGTTTGCTTGTTTTCTGGGTCTTCGATTCTTTCTCTGATTGCTGTCGCACTCTCTGTGATATCATCTAGCTCATCATAGATTTCTGATTTTGTTTCGTCAGACATGTTTGCTTGATCTTTTATGTCAGATTTTATTGATTGTGCTGATGAAGTTATTGTGTTTAATTTTTCTGAGACGATGTTTTTTATAGATTTTGCAATCGATTCGAGAGTTGAAAGTTTTGCATAAACAATATCGTCGCCTAACATCGTCATCGCTTGGGTTGAATATGTCTCTGTTGCTTGAGAAGGTTTTTCTATTGCTGTTGATGCTTGCCTGATCGATTCTAATGATTTTAAAAGCTGTTCTGTGAGCGTTGTGCTTAGCTCTTCTCTCTTTTCTGTTACTTTTGTTGAAATAGTATCGATAACCGACCAAACAAGATTGAGCTTGCTGTAATCTACATAGAAAGTGATTTCGTTTTCTTTTTCCTGGGAAATTTGAAGGTTTGGTGGGAAAACGATGCATGCGTGGATTTGCTCGCGCTTAATTGCATTGATGCAGTCTTCTTTTGATTTGAATTTTTCTACAGCAAAGTTTGATTGCTTTAGCTTTTCTATCATTGAGTTTGAGATGTCCGAATAACTTTCTGAGAACACGCCAACTTTTAGAGAGTATTTTTCCATTGTGTCGAAAGCTGTTCCAGCGAGAAAGATCAATAGGAATGGGCCAAATATGATGATTAAGGAACTGAACTTGCTTCTGAGTAAGGTAAGGACGTTTTTCTTTATTATTGCGAAGATTGTTTTCATTTTAATTTATGGATTTGTTCGAAAACAGATTCAAGGGAGGATTTTAGCAGTTTCAGTTCTGTTATTTTTTCTTTTGTTGATTTTGCTGCAGAAATGACTGTTGAAAGCAGTCTCTCTGAGTTATCTGTTTTTATTGAAAGATGTCTGCCTTTTATAACGAGCTTTTTCACACGTTTGGATTTGGCAAGTAGTTTTGCGAGTTTGTGGTAGTTTCCTGGCTCTGACCTTAATAAGATTTCCTGGTCTTGCTTGAGTGATGATTTTAGTTTTGAAACCTGAGATGGTGGGATAATTCTTCCATTGTGAATTACAGCTACCCTGTGGCAGATAGCTTCTATTTCGTCAAGGAAGTGTGATGCCATGATGATTGTTGTTCCGGAACGATGGACCCTCTCAACTAGTCGCCAGATTTCTTTTCTGAGTAATGGGTCGAGGTCTGCTGTTGGTTCATCAAGAAGGAGTATTGATGGATTATGAATTAAGGCGCAAGCTATTGATAGGCGTTTTTTCATTCCTTCTGAAAGATTTTGAACTAATTTGTTTTTTTCAGAAGATAGCTCAGTTATGTCAAGAAGCACAGATATGTTATTTTCAGTTATTTGCTTTGGAATACGATGAAGTGTGCTGAAATACGCTAAGTTTTCTTTTACGGTTAGCTTTGGATATAGGCTTGGCACTTGGGTTGCAAAGCCGAATGTTCTTCTTACTTCAGGAAGAGAATTGAAAACAGATTTATATTCATGGTTAATTTTAGAATAAAACAGGATATCTCCTGCATCAGGTGTGTAGAAACCGATCAATGTATTTAGCAATGTTGTTTTTCCGCTGCCTGACATTCCTATGATGCCAAATATTTCTTTCCGTTTTACTTCGAGATTTACATTTTCAAATATGACTTTTTTGTTAAATGCTTTTTTAATATCGATGAATTTTATTGCTGTTTCCATTTTATTTTAGCCACTTAACCTGGCATTTGTTGTTTTTGCAGATGCATTTTCCCTGATTGCAGTCGAGTGTGTTTGGCACGCATTCAGCTGAACAAAATACGCCTTCACAATTCGGTGCTTTTTCTTTTGGAACGCAGGCTGTTGCATGGCAGCATTTGTTTGGAACACAATCGCTGTCTGAGATGCATTCTTTTTGCTGTGGTGTGCATGCTGTTAGTAAAAATGCGGTAAAGAGCAGCAGTAAGATGGTTGTTCTTTTCATTTTTCTTAGTCATATAGTTCAAGAGTTATTAAAACTATCCCTTTTCTTGTTGATAAAGGAAAGGTTTCGAGTTCTCTGCTTCCTTTGAGTGGGGGATTGGTAAAGTTGAAATATGTAACATTACCAATACCTATGGTTAAAGCGTAGTGTTTTTTCCATTGTGTGAGTGTTTCTGAAAGTAGTTGGCCAATTTGAGTTTTTGTAAAATCGCATGAAAGTTTGCCTGAACAATTTATTTGATTGGCTGGATGTTTCCAATTTTCGATGCAGTTTTGTAACAATTGGGATATTGTATATGGTTCGTTAGATTCGGAGTAGCATTCTGTATCTGTTTTGAGTAATGCATTTAGTGTGTTTGAGGCGAGTTGTGCTTTAAGATAGGTTTCTTTTATAGTTGGTTTTTCGCGCAGGCTGAATGCTAAAGCGAAAATGATTGCTAATGAGATTAAAATTACGATTACTGCAAGACCTATGGCTTCGGTTTGTGCTTTGTTTTTCATTTTAATCGTATTGTGTTATGCTTAAGATTGCAAAATATTTTCCTGTTTGTGTTTTTGCAAGGACTGGAATTGAAAATGTAGATTTTTTTGTAAAATTGCCATCGTATTTGACCAATGTTGTTGATTTACCATTTATTTTGTTTTCGAGTTTTATTGTAAGTTTATTGAAACCGTAATAAAGGAGGTTTTGCTTGTTTTTGAGTATGGTATTTAGCGCATTCATTTTTTGAACGTCTATGCAGCTTCCGATTGGTTCGTTTGGACAGGCAAGTTCTGGAAGAAATGCTACTTTTATTGCATTGATTACTGTTTGTTTTTCGAGTATGTCATCTTTAAAGGCTTTTATGCTTCTTTTTTGAAAGTGTGAATAAAAGACTAAGCCAAAAATAAGTAGTATGAAAAAGATGATAAGTATAGCTGTTGTTTCAGTTACTTTAATCTGAGCCTTAGTAGATTTGCGGACAACCATTTTGTTCGAGCTGGTTGTTTTGTTGTTGTTCGATTTGTTGTGCTGAGTTGAGTATAGAGCTAAGCGATTTTGATGGTTGGGTTAAATTAATTTGAGTTTGGGTTGGACTAAGAAGATTTATTATTCCTCCGTAGATGGGCTGGCACGCTGTTCCTTCTGTTTGCTGGCTTAGTTTTTTTGTATAATCAAGATATATTCTGCGTTGAAAATCGTATCTTCTTAGCAGTTTTTTGATTTGGCATTTGAATTGATTTGAATCAGCTGAAAATATTGCTGCGTATGTAATAAAGTCTTGCGGGTCGCGTGGATAGGA
>QMQQ01000029.1 GCA_003648985.1 Candidatus Woesearchaeota archaeon
TAGAAACTAAAAAAAGAAACAAATCAAAGAAGTGAATATTTAAAAATTCATTTTTTATTTTATTTTAATTATGCTATTTTCGAAATTCGTTGATACTCTTGAGAAGCTAAGTTCTACTTCTAAGAGATTAGAGAAAACAAATATTATAGCCGAGCTTTTCAAGAAAGTTCCTTCAGAACTTATCAGCAAAGTAACGCTTTTGCTCACAGGACGTGTTTTTCCGAGCTGGGATGAGCATGAGCTTGGCATTTCTGATAGGTTAGTTATAAGAGCAATATCTTTAGCTACTGGAATTTCTCAAGATGAGATTGAAAAGCTTTGGAAGCAACTTGGAGATTTGGGAAAGGTTGCTGAACAGTGTATTGGTTTGAAGAAACAAAGCACTCTGTTTTCAGAGCCATTAACTGTTTCTAAAGTTTTTGAAAATCTGCGAAAAGCAGCTTTAGTTGAGGGCGAGGGCGCTATGGACATGAAAATAAAACTGATAGCTGAACTGCTTACTAATGCAACTCTAAGAGAAGCAAAGTATGTAGTAAGAACTGTGCTAGGCGATTTGCGCATTGGTATTGGTGAAGGCATTTTGAGGGATGCACTTGTCTGGGCATGCTTTGATAAAAAGATCGGATTTAGCTATGATGCTGCAAAGAATGAATTGGTTTTTCAAAGCGATGATGGAAGACAGAAGTATAATGAATATGTTGAACTTGTCCAAAGAGCTTATGATTTAACTAATGATTTTGCAGTTGTTGCAGAAAAGTCGTTTGCTGGTGAAGATGCTTTAAAGAAAACAAGTGTAGAAACTGGAAGGCCGTTAAAGGTTATGCTTTTTCAAAAAGCAAAAGATATAGAAGATGGCTTTTCGATTGTTGGAAAGCCGTGTGCATGCGAATACAAGTATGATGGTTTCAGATTGCAGATTCATAAAAAAGCAGATAAGGTTTGGCTTTATACAAGACGGCTCGAAAATGTAACAAAACAGTTTCCTGATGTTGTTGCTGTGATTAAAGAGCATATAAAAGCAGACGACTTTATTCTAGATGCTGAAGTAATTGGGTTTGATCAAAAAACAGGAAAGTGGTTGCCTTTTCAGCAGATTTCTCATAGAATAAAGAGGAAGTATGATATTGCTGAAATGGCAAAAGGAATTCCTGTTATTGTTAATGTGTTTGATGCTGTTATGGTTAATGGAAAGATTTTGATTGACTTGCCTTTTTCAGAACGGAGAAAATTGATCGAAAACATTGTTGATGAGAAAAAAGACAAAATAGGAGTAGCAAAGCAGATAATAACAAATTCAAATGATGAAGTAAAGCAGTTTTATGAAGAAGCTTTAAGCCTTGGTAATGAAGGGATAATGATGAAAAACTTGAATGCTCCTTATAAGCCAGGAAGCAGGGTTGGTTATGGTGTTAAGCTCAAACCTGTTATGGAAACTCTTGACTTAGTTATAGTTGGAGCTGAGTGGGGTGAAGGCAAGAGAGCTAATTGGCTCAGCAGTTTTGTTCTTGCTTGTAGAGATGCTGATGGAAATCTTTTAACTATAGGAAAAATGGGAACAGGAATAAAGGAGAAAAGTGAAGAAGGAATAAGTTTTGAACATTTGACGAATTTGCTGAAACCTTATATTATTGAAGAAAAAGGAAGAGAAGTGAAGATAAAACCAGCCATAGTTATCGAGGTAAGTTATGAAGAAATACAGAAAAGTCCAACTTACAGCAGTGGATTTGCATTACGCTTTCCGAGATTTGTCAGAATAAGAGAAGATAAAAGTGTTGAAGAGATAAGCACAATTGATGATATAAAAAAGTTATTTGCTGAGCAGAGATAATTAGAATTCTTTTTTGTCTTTGTTATTCTGTGGCTTTTTCTTTTTTCTCGGCTGCTTTCTTAAAGCGATCTTTTATTTCTTTCGGGATCCGTCGATAGATTTCTAACATTTGTTTGCTACAATCTTTAATCGGCGGTAAAATCACTGATTCATCTGATCGGAACATAATTGTTATTCTATTAATAGGGGAGGGATCATACGACTTTATTGGTTGATATCCCTGTGCAGAAAGGTTTTCAACTATGTCCTGCATAACATCTTGAAAGGTAATCATATGTGACGATTCTAATTTTTTCTCGCCTAATTCAACTGCAAAAATTATTTTATATAGGCTGCCAACGATCGCATTTGAAATGTCGTCTAAAAATTCTTCTTCATTCGGGTGGGTCTTCTGCCTCGCATATTCAAAACCAAAAGGAAGTGGTGGAAGCCCCTCCTTAGATGGGTCAGTTTCATAAATGAATAGAAACGTTTGACGCTTTTTCTTGCCGGAAAAAATTAATTCATAGATAGGAAATATTTTAACTGCTGTATTGCTTTTGAATATTTCTTTGCCGTTATCTCTTCTAAAAAATTCTAGGTCCAAGGAATATGGAATTTTTACTTCTATTCTGTTGGTTGGAGTTATTGTGATTTGCTCTGACGCTGGCTTTAATCTGCTTATTCCCTGCAGCGGTGATTGATAAATCAAGAGGTAATCTTTTTCTTCAATGAGGATTTCAATTGCATGTTCGACCAGGTCTGCTGCTTTTGTTCCTTCCTGTTCACAACTTTGATATGCACGAGAAAAAGCCGAAGCAAGGTCCTCTAAGAATTTATCTTTTCCTGGGAGTCTGTTTCTTTTTGGTTTATATCCAAGAATATAGTCAAGTCTGCTTTCAGGACCTTCCAACCTTACACAATAGAGAGGAGACAGGTCTGTTTGATTCATAATCAATAAGTATTTTTTATTTATTTTTAATTTTTTGGGATGCCCCCGCCGGGAATCGAACCCGGGTTTCAGGGTCCGCAACCCTGCGTACTATCCACTATACTACGGGGGCTTTATTGAAAAGGTTATGGACTTTACTTAAATATGTTTTGCTAAACTCCTTTCCTTTGATTTTATTTTCTCAAGAATCCACTCAGGCTTTGCTTTTATTCTGAATAACATGAAATTTTTATCTGCGAAATATTTTCCGTATCGCTTAAAACCACAAGCTTCATAAAATTTAATAGTTCTTTTGTCTTGTGAAGAAGCGTTGGAATAAATAAACTTAATCTTTTTTCGCATTGAAAATTTAGCCAATCTTTTCATTAATGCTGTTCCTATACCTCTTCTTTGCTCTAATGCGCAAATGAAATCAATTTTGATTTCGTTCTTACTTTTGAAAATAAAAGAAATTAAACCTTTTATTTTATTATTTTTTTTATAGACGAATGTTTCTACTTCTTTTAAATGTTTGATTGTTTTGTTAAGAGTAGAAAGTCCTTTAGGAATTTCCATTCTTAATCTTTTATTGTATACTTTTGCAGCTTCTCTTATATCCCTTGGTTTAAGTCTTTCAATCATTTGCTTTTAGTTTTGTTTTACTTTCACAAATACTTTACGAATCTGTTTTTCTTGTCAACGAGAACGATTTTAGGTTTTATTGGCTTATCCGTTAATTCGAATCCCATTATGATTATCTCCTCTCCGACTTTGATTAAATGCGAGGCAGCTCCGTTCATACAGATTTTTCCAGAATTTCTTTCACCTGGAATAACGTATGTCTCTAATCTAGCTCCTGAAGTATTGCTTACAACCAAAACCTTTTCGCCTGGACAAAATCCAGCCTTTTCTATTAAGTCCTCATCTATTGTAATGCTTCCTATGTAATTGAGATTTGTTTCAGTTACTGTCGCTTTATGAATCTTCGATCTCAGCACGAATCTCATAACTTAACTTTTAAAAACTTTGAATTTTATTAAATTTTTGAGTAAAAACATAATAAAAATGAAAGGCATTTATATTCTGCTTATTGAATTAAACAACGACATACAAAGAAGGATTGGTTCTTTAGGAAAAGTTTATTTTAGCAAAGGAATTTATGCTTATGTCGGTTCTGCACAAAACAGTTTGGAGAAAAGAATTGCAAGACATGCTGCAAAAAGAAAAAAGAAATTCTGGCATATTGATTACCTGCTTAGCAGTGCGTCTGCAAGAATCTTAAAAGTATTTTATAAAGAAGCAGGAAAAGAAGAAGAATGCAAGATGGCAAAAAAGTTAAGCGAAAAAGGAAGAGCAATTTCAGGATTCGGCGCTTCTGACTGCAACTGCGAGAGTCACTTATTTCAAATCAGGCATGAAAAAGATGTTTTAGATTTGGGCATGAAGGAAATGAAGGGCGGCGCAATATTTAAAAATAATTAAAGAAAAAAAATGCTGTTTTCTACAGGTGATTAAAATGAAAGTCGTTGAGTTAAGAGAGTTTGAAAGAGTGGCCGCACATTCACATATTACTGGTTTAGGCTTAGATGGCTTAAAGGCAAAAAAGATTGGCGACGGCTTTGTTGGACAAGAAGATGCCAGAGAAGCTGCAGGATTAATTGTTAGATTAATAAAACAAGGAAAATTTGCCGGAAGGGCAGTACTAATAGCAGGACCACCGGGAACAGGAAAGAGCGCTTTAGCTTTAGGTATAGCAAAGGAGCTTGGTAAAGATGTTCCTTTTGTTCATATAGCAGGAAGTGAGATTTTCTCAGCAGAAATAAAGAAGACAGAGTTTCTGATGCAAGCGCTGAGAAAAGCAATAGGCGTAAGGATCCATGAAATGAGGAAAATTTACGAAGGAAAAGTTGTTGACTTGCACATAGATAAAGAACAGAATCCTTATAATCCATATCAGTACTTGCCTGCTGGTGCAAGCATAACACTAAAAACAAAAAAAGACAAAAAACGCTTAAATGTTGATCAAAGTTTTGCTATGCAAATCATTCAGCAAAACATCCAAGAAGGAGATGTTGTGCAGATAGATCCTGAAAATGGTAGAATCATTAAGGTTGGAAGATCAGAAGATGAAGGTAAGAAAGAGGATTATATTGCTGCCGAAGCATATGTTCCTGTACCCGAAGGAAATGTCATGAAAGAAAAAGAGTTTGTTTATACAATGACCCTGCATCAACTTGATTTGTCCGCCGTTAAGCGATCCACTTCAATATTTGATATGTTCTTTGGCGGAAAACAGGAAGGAGAAATTGATAATGAAGCAAGGAAACATGTCGATGAGGCAGTGAAGAATATGGTTGAGGAAGGAAAGGCAGAAATTATTCCTGGTGTTATTTTTATAGACGAGTGCAGTCTGCTGGACATAGAAACTTTTGCATTTCTCAACAGAGCAATGGAACAAGAACTGGCGCCGATTATAATTTTTGCAACAAACAGAGGTATAGCAAAAATAAGGGGAACAGATTATAAAGCTGCCCATGCGATGCCAATAGATTTATTGGACAGGCTTTTGATTATTAATACAAGAAAATATAACGCTGAGGAAATTAAAGAAATCCTAAAGGTAAGGAGCAAGATAGAAAAGATTGAATTAAGCAAAGAAGCATTAGATTTGCTTGTAGAAATCGGTAGCAAGACAAGTTTGAGGTATGCTGTTCAACTGATAGCTCCTGCTTCGATGGTAATGCAAGAAGAAGGCAAGAAACGGATTGAAAAGAAACATATCGAAAAAGCCAGAAAACTTTTCGCTGATGTGAAGCGGAGTGTAAGATACTTGAAGCAGCAGGAAAAAGAATTCTTAGAA
>QMQQ01000030.1 GCA_003648985.1 Candidatus Woesearchaeota archaeon
CCAGTTGAAATAAAAGGAATATACTCAAAATTCGGAACAACAAAAGCGATCGTGTATGCCTACGTATATTCATCACAAAACGCCTTAGAAAAGCTAAAGAAAAGAAAGAAGAAAAAAGAAGAAAAGAAAAAATAAAAGAAAATGGCAAAGAAAAAACAAAGAAAACCAAAAAGATCACCAAAAATATACCAATTTTATGAAATAAAAGAAGGAAAAATCACCAGAAAAGCACAATTCTGTCCAAAGTGCAGCGCTGGAGTCTTCATGGCAAAACGCCCTGATACGTGGTATTGCGGGAAATGTCATTACGTTGAAAGAATTGAAAAAAAATAGATTATTTCTTAAATTCTATCCGCTGCAGAATGAGCAGGTCTTCGGTTGTAAGCTTCTCTCCCTTTTTGATTTTCTCAAGCACGTCTTTCTCTTTTCGTCGTAGTTCCATCACGTCACCGCTTTTAACGCCTTTCTTTTTAATAAGCTCTTTTATCTTCATCAATTTTTTTTGAAGTTCATCATTAACTTCCGTAAATTCCTTCTTGCTCTTTTCAAACAACTCTTTTGCTTCATTTTCTTTCTTCCTCAACTCTTCAACCTTATTTGCAAGCTTAATCAATTCCTCGTGTTTTTCTTGACTTTGCGCGGCAAGTGTCTTAACCTTCTCGTGAACTTCTCCGCTCTTCTTTTTCAGTTCTTCTATGCGCTTAGAAATCGCATCTATTTCATTATCAAGTCCGAACAGAACTTTTGCTTCATTCAACTGTTCTCTTAACTCCCTGATCTGTTTCATCAACCGCTGTTCTTTTGTAAAAGAAACAGCTTCGGTTTCAATAATCCGCTCAATTCTCTCTATTTCGGTCTTTATCTTGCTAGGATCTTTTTTAATCTTCAGCTCTTTTTTCAGCTTTCTCCTTTCAGATCTTTTCTCTTTTATCTTTGTTATTAGATTCCTTATCTCTTGATTAATCTTATTCCGTTCTTCCTTCTCTTTCTTAACCAAATCAGTAAGCTTATTTCGTTCCTCTTTCAACTTTCTAATCCTATCAATCAATTCGATTCTCTTCTTTTTCACTTCCGCTTTCTTTCTAAAATACCCTTCCTTCTGTTCATTTAGCTTCAATAACCTAGACCTAAGTTTATTGATTTCTTTTTTCAACTCCTTTGATTTTTCTTTCATTTAGCATGATCTAACCAAACAGTGCACCAAGTCCTGCAGCTGCCTTTTCTTCACTTACTTTCTCTTCCTTTTTCTCTTCTTTCTTCTCTTCCTTCTTTTCCACCTTGGCTTCAGCAGGTGCAGCTACAGCAACAGGAGTTGCTTTAGCCTTTTCAATGACCTCGTCAATATTAACTCCTTCAAGCGCAGCAACCAATGCCTTAACTCTTGCTTCATCAACTTTCACACCAGCAGCTTCCAGGACTTTTTTTACGTTCTCTTCATTAACTGGTTGTCCAGCCTTGTGTAAAAGCATTGCCGCATATACATATTCCATTCTTACACCTCCCATTTAATTTTATCAGCAAGCATAAGTACGCTTTTCTCACCAACAGCCAAACTCTCTTCAACCGTCTCTGGGCAAACAAACCCGCACTCAAGCGCAACAGCTTTGCATGAATTGAAGCATTCAGCAACCATCTCCTCGACTATCTCCTTAACAAAATAACCGATTTCTTTAGCAACCGTCTTTGCTCTGTAAAAAGACTCAACCAAATCACTCATTAATTTCTCTTCATCAACAGCAAGTACATCTTTTCCATATATTAAGCCATCTTCATAAACAGCAAGTATATTCAATCCAATTTCCATAGGCTCTATACCAAGTCTCTTTAAAATCTCAGCAACTTTTTCTGAAATCTCTCCCCCTTCTTTCACAACAACCTTATCTTCAACAATATTTATCTTTCCACCTTCAACCTTTGTTTTTATACCCAAAGCGCCCAATTCACCGATTATTGGACCTGGAGTAAATGGCGTTGGTCCAGCCTTTATTATGATATCGTTTGGAGCTATCTGCCCAGCTTTGGCTGGCGCTTTACTTTTGTTCTTCTGAATTAATTTATACAAAACAAAGGGATTCTCATTGCTGAAAACCAATGCGCAAATCCCTTGCAAATGGTCTTCAAGCTTATCTATACCTTTCTTTTTTCTTGAAAGAGCATCAAGCGCAAGCTTAATCAACCTCTTTTTGGCAACTCTAATCAAAACTTTGCCCCTTAAAATATCCCTAATCTGTCTCAACTGAGCAGCTGGCAAATATGTCAAATCAGCTACACCGATAGTAGGATAACTCTCGAGAAGCTTGACTAATTCTTTTACTATCCTTTTCTTATACTCAGCAACATGCGCTTCTGGTTTTGCCATTTCAATCTCCTCTTCCAACCTCAACAGGCTTGCTCATTGTAAACTTCAATAAGACCTTATCAATGTTCCTTTCACCGTTCTGTAGAGCATGGACAAGAGCTTCATAAACAGCCAATCCGTTTTCAGCAACTTCTTCATCAGCCATTTTCTCATTGCCAATAGCAACCTGCGCCATCATTGCGTTCTTTATACTAATCTGTACGAGTTTCTGCAATTTTTCATACAGGACTTTTAAATTAACACCAGGCGCAATAATACAACCAGCTTTTGGATTTGGCATTTTTCCACGCCTGCCAAGAACCTTACCAAAAATCGTCGCTACTTTCGGCATTACAGTAGCTTGAGCAACAAAAAAATCAAACTCCTTTGTCATTGCCTTCTGTATTTTAACATCCTTATACTTATCGAATTCATCAACCAATATAACCTTATCAAAATATTTCTTTGCCTCTTCAAATAAATCGGGCGCAACAAAAGCACATATCTTAACTTTTTTTCTTGGATATTTCAGTTGAACAAACAAATTAACTTGATTCTCGGGCTTTTTGAGATCAAGATCTTTCAGCGTTATTGTCAAATCATATGTCTGAACAAAATTCCGCTTTTTAGCTGAAGCCTTCAGCTTCTGGATTGCCTTAAGAAAATTTTCCTTTTTCATTTTCCCTCCTATTAACAAAAGTTAATAGTCCTTACGGGTGTATTCCTTCGACTTAACTCTTAGTTTATAAATATATCGAAAATGAGTGCAAAATTTTAAAAAACTCCAAAAAAGATAAGATATTAAAAAACCAAAAACAAAAATGATTGAAGAAAAAAAGAAAAGAAAAGCCAAGATACTTATCGGAATACTTATAACAGTAATTATGACAACCAGCATCATAGGATTTATGTCAGGATTCCGCGGCACGCGTTATCGCTACAAAGATTTTAAATTCATATTTGAAAATGATATGTATTGGATCAAAATAAACAATCAGAAAATTGGATTTCATTTCCCACCAGACAACGTTGAGAAAATTCCTGCAGAAGGATTGGAAAGCATAAAATCAACAAGAATGATTTATATAAGCTTCAACACAACACCAAATCAACATCTTGATTTAGCCAGGCTGGACCTTCAAGAAAAGCTCGGTCTCATAGGAATCTACTCTGTACATGGAAGTGCAGCAGCAAACCATACTTTCCTGCCCCAAATCGATTGCAATAACGCAACTCAATATGTTCCAGTCATCATGTTCATTTTAGGAAATGAAACAAAAATATTTAAATCAGATCAAAACTGCATTATTGCTCAAGCCAGAACAGGAATCGATTTTTTAAGACTTAAGGATAGAATAATATACGAAACTTATGGCATAATTAAAAATGAATGATGAAAAAGAAAAACAAGCAGAACAAGAAGAAGAAAAACCACAAAAAAAAGATTCAACTCTTTTCTTAGTCTCAATCCTCATAATCATAGGAATCGTAGCAGGAATCATCATCTGGCGCATCGCTATTCCAACAGGAAAAGTAACAACAATAGATGACCTTCATGCGTTAAACCTCAAAGGAAAATTAAGTGAAGATAAAGGCTACATCTACAATGGATTCTCATTCATATTCTATGACGGAATGTGGTACACCCAATCAAGAGTAGGAAACACATTGCTAAATGTCCCAATGCACTTCGGACCAAGAGACTTAGAAAATATTACAGTTAAAGGAAAGATAAATGACAGATTCAAACAAAAACGTATATACATTACATTTGATCCAGAAGACCCAAACATGCAATATCTTGCTCTTTCAGCTTCTGAATTGAGTCTTTTCTTAGCTCTTGGACTTGACCTCGAACCAAAGGCTGCCTGCACAAAAAACATCACAGAAGCATGCGCTAACAGACCAATCCTAGATTGCTCCAATAAGAAAAAAGCCATAATCTACCTAAATCAAGACAATGAAACAGCAGTAGAATTAAAAGGAAATTGCGTAGAAGTCAAAGGAGATAAAATGAACCTGGTTAGGGCAGTCGATAGACTAATCCTGAAATGGCTTGGCGTAATGCCCTAAACTTCTTTGACGCCATCCTCGCTAGGAATCACAAATCTAATTCCTACGCCAAGTTTGATCAAAGCACTTAGCAAAGCCATATGTTCATAGCCACTACCACTTGTTAAATTAACAGCAACCTCTATACCAACAATTCTTTTTGCAAGTTCATCAACAAGAAATTTTATCAATTCATCCATACTTACATTTTCATTAAACTGTATAACCTCAACCTTTTTGCCATCTGCCTTAAACCTGTCCTTTGCAAAAGGCGTAATCAGTATAACCTTTTCCCAATCAGCAGAATCAATTAATTTAGCAACAGTACTCCAAGTTCCTTTTCCAGTCGAAAGACATGCTATAAGTGTCGTCATAACACAAAGAACTTAGCTCTGCTTAAATTTTTTTCTAAGCGAATCAACAACCCTTCTGATCGCAACCTCATATGCAGCATCTCTTAAGCTATTACCATTTAACCTTGCAAGATCAAAAACCTTATCAAAAGCAGATGTAATCTTTTCTTTCAGCTCACTCTCAACCTTTTCAGCATTCCATTTGGTATTGCTTAGATTCTGCAACCACTCAAAATAGCTTACAATAACGCCTCCGCTGTTAGCAATAATATCTGGCAAAACCTCTATGCCCCTCTCAAACAAAATCCCGTCAGCCTCTTTTGTTATTGGACCATTTGCAAGCTCAACAATCACTTTAGCTCTTATCTTATCGGCATTTTCTTTCCTGATTTGATTTTCAAGCGCTGCTAAAACAAGAACATCAACGTCAAGTTCAAGCAGTTCAGCATTACTTATTTTCTCAGCATTGTCAAATCCGACAACACTTCCATTCTGCATTTTCCAAGCTATTAGCTCGTCAATATTAAGCCCTTCAGCTTTAAAACAGCCTCCTTTTGAATCACTTACAGCAACAATCCTAAAACCAGCATCAGTCAAGAATTTAGCCATATTTCTTCC
>QMQQ01000031.1 GCA_003648985.1 Candidatus Woesearchaeota archaeon
ATTGGCTACAGTAGGAATAACTACCTATTTTAGTCACCAGAAGTTGAAACTTTTAGATTCTACTGCTCAAGAAATAGTTTCTTATCTACGCTATGCTCAGCAAAAGGCAATAGCACAAGAGGAGAATTCAGCTTGGGGAGTTCATTTTGAAAATCCAACTTCGGGCCGAGGATTTTATTCTTTGTATAAAGGAGAATCCTATTCTTCACCAGTAGATACTAAATATCTTCCTGCGGGAATTGATTTTGTTTCTCCTGATGAGGGACAAACTTTAAATATTCCTTTTTATAAATTAGTAGGCAATTCTTCCGGAGGAACTATTACTATTATAGGATATCAAAACCAAGTAAGAACTATTACGGTACAGAGTCAGGGATTAGTGATGATTAATACAGGAAATACTACTACCGGTTATGCTTGGAATAGCAGAATAGGATGGATAAACTGGGGGGCTACAGGAGGGAATATAGTGGTGCCGGAAGGGTCAGGAGAATTATCAGGAATGGCTTATTCTAATAATGGGGGCTGGATATCATTGAGTTGTGTTTCTACTAACAGCTGTGGGAGCGTGGATTATAAAGTGACTAAAGATGCTGATGGTAATCTTTCCGGTTGGGCCTGGTCAGAAAAATTTGGCTGGATAAGTTTTAATTGTTCTAATGATGATAGTTGTACCTCTTCTAATTATAAAGTAACAATTAATTCTTCTACTAATGAATTTGAAGGCTATGCTTGGTCAGAGAATTTGGGCTGGATAAGTTTTAATTGTAATACCGGAGGACCTTCTCAAACTAACATTTGCGACCAATCTAATTACAAAGTGCGTAAATTATAATAAAAATATAATAAAATTAATTAATAAAAATTATGACTAAACAAATCTCTTTTCCCACGGCCTTAAGTGCTGTAATTATAGTAGGGCTGCTAATAGCGGGCTATGTATTTGGCTGGGTTACCCCCTCTCAAGATCCACCTGAGGGTGATCTTGACGCTCCTTTGGATACCTCAGACACCGCTCAAACTAAATCAGGAGATCTCACCATAAACGGAACCCTTACCTTGGGTAGTCAGCTAATATCTCAAGTTGCTTCAGGCACTGCACCTTTTTCTATCGATTCTCCTACATTAGTGACCAATCTTAATGCTGATAAGTTAGATGGGTATGATGCTGCAGATTTAAGCGCGGGAGGAGGAGCGATTACTTATTATTATTTAACTACAACTACCTATACAGGAGATCATAATTGTGATGACAGTCCTAGCAATTGCTGTGATAGTGGCTACCATATGTGTACCTATCTGGAGCTTTCTCAAGGTAAATCATTACTAGCGAGTGGTAAGTCTGTCCCGTCGTACGGTACCAGTGGTGAAGGTTGGATACAATGCAATACTAGTTACAATAATAATGGTTGCAATGATTGGGAATCTAGTGACTCGGGGGGATACGGATGCCAGGTCTATCTACAAAGCTCGGGTTATTGGAATTCCCCGGGAACCGCCAGCTGTGATACCTCGCTTCCTGTGTGGTGTTGCTCAGATCTTTAGCACTTATAATCATTTAGTGACTATTTAAGATTTAGATAAAGTAAGTAATTATAAGATTGTGATTAAAAAAGATAGAAAGCTTTACAGGGCACAATCTCTATTGGAGCTCCTCCTTTCTGTAGCAGTAGGCACTATTATGATAGGGGGTTCTGTTCTTTTGATGGGTGTTTCTTTAAAGAATTACCAATCTATTAGACAAAATCTACAAGCGAATTCATTATTGCGTCAGTATGCTGAAGTTATTATTTCTTTGGCAAAAGATGATTGGCATAATATTGCTGATTTAACAAAAGATAGTAATTATCATTTATCTTTATCTGGTAACAGTTGGTCTATTCAGAGTGGTGTGGCTTCCAGCACTGTTAATAGTGTTCCTTATAGCTTATACTTTCAGGTATCTAGTGTAAACAGAGACGCAAGTGGTGATATTAGTGATTCTGGAGATAATGACCCCAATACCTTAAAGATAGTTAATACTATAGAATATGGTCCTAATTATGTTTCCAGTTCTTCTTTGTCTTTCTATCTTACTCGTTCGGGAAATAATAAAGTTTTTCAGCAAACAGATTGGTCTGGTGGTTCGGGACAAACAGGTCCCATTCCTAATCCGGGTAATAAGTTTGATAGTTCTGACAATATAGATTACTCTACTAGTGGACAGATAACTATGGCTACTACTACTTCTGATAGTTATCTCATTTCTTCTATTTTAGATACCGGAGTATCCGGGGGAGCGGGTTTTAACTCTTTGCTGTGGCAGGGAAGTTTGGGCAGTGGTGGTTCTGTTAAATTCCAAATTGCTTTTTCTAATTCTCCCTCTGGGCCTTGGACTTATTATGGGCCCACCTCTACCTCCGATTATTATCAGCCCAATCCTGATGTGTCTGTTTCTTTTCCTACCACCGGCTCGGCTAGTCCTCAAAATTATCGCTACATTAGGTATAAAGTTTATCTTTCTACTACTGACACTACTCCCCAAGTAGATGACATTATAATAAATTGGAGCCCTTAAGCAAGCGGAGCTTGCTTATGGAGAATAAAGAATATAGAATAGAATAATGAATATAGAGAAGATTCGTAAGTTTACTGATTTAGCAGTATGGCAGGAGGGGCATAAGTTAGTGTTGATGATATATAAAATTACTAAAGGCTTTCCCAAAGAAGAACGATACGGACTAATAGATCAAATGAGAAGAGCAGCAGTATCTATTACTTCTAACATAGCCGAGGGATTTAGTAGAAAATCGCCCAGAGATAAATACCAATTTTATACTATCGCAAAAGGTTCTCTTACTGAACTTCAAAACCAACTTCTAGTAGCTAAAGATGTAGGGTATATATCAGAAGAATCTTTTAACAAAATAGCTAAACAATCAGTCATTGTTCATAAATGTGCTAATGGTTTATTAAAAGCCACTCGATTTAAAAAATATGAAAACTAAATTCTTTATTCTAAATTCCCATTCTAAATTCCAAATTCTAAATTCCAAATTCTTTTCTTCTCGTTCTGCGAGAAAGGGTTTTACCTTAATGGAACTTTTAATGTATGCCGGGATTTTGGCTATCTCTGCCGGTTTAGTAACTGGTATTGTCTATACCATCTCTCGCGCTAACCTTAAAACTCAAGCAGAAGAAGCAGTCAATAATCAAATGATGAGATTAGAGGAGATTTTCCGGCAAAAGATAGAATCTGCTAAAAGTGTAAATTCTATCAGCGGTTCTTATCTATCTTTAGAGATGTCTGATTCTGATAAAGACCCCACAGTTTTTTCTTTATCTAATGATATAGTTTATTTGCAGGAAGGTTCTGGTTCTCAAGTTGCCCTGAACGATTCTAATGAAGTAAAAGTTACTTCTTTAAGTTTTGTTCCTACCGGCGCTTCTGGGGCGGCAGTTTCTGATACCTATCATTATGCTTGGAATGATCAGGTAGGGTGGATTGACTGGGCTTACCCCGGAGGTAATATCCGGGTGCCCATAGGCGAAGGAGATTTAGACGGGGGCGCTTATATAGTGAGCGAAGACAGTTGGATTTCTCTAAATTGTAATTTTACTGATAGTTGTTCTACTGTTGATTATAAGGTTTCTTCTGATGCTGATGGTAATCTTTCCGGTTGGGCTTGGTCTGACAATTATGGTTGGATTAGTTTTAGTTGCACAGACGGCGGCTCTAATGGAGAAGATATTTGTTCTACCTCTGACTATGGGGTTACTGTTTCTACTTCTACCGGGGAATTTGATGGCCATGCTTGGTCAGAAAATATTGGTTGGATCAGTTTTAATTGTAAGACAGGTGGCTCTAATGGAGAAGATATTTGTTCTACCTCTGATTACAAAGTGCAAGATTTAAGAACTAAAACCTTTGCCATCAAAGTAGATATTAGTTTGCAATATAATTCTACCAAACCAGAATTATCCGCTACCAAATCTAATACTTTTGTGTTTAACCTCATTAATGCGAATAAATAACAGAAAGAAAAAAGGAGTTGCCGCTATAATTACTACTATAACCCTAGGTAGTTTAATTTTTGTAATTAGTTTAGCCACTACTATTATTGCTTTTTATGCTAACCAGAATGCTGCATCTAATCGTAATAGTTTAAAGAGTTATTACGCTGCCTATTCTGGCATACAGGATACTTTATTAAAACTAGAAAGGAATAAAGATTATTCAACTGATTTTAATTTAACAATTTATGATACTGATGATGTGACTGTGAGCATATCTTCGGATTCAGGGCAAGCAACCATTACTGCTACTTCTACAGTTTCATCTGTTACTAAAAAACTACAATCAGTAGTAGATATTGATACTACTACAGGACTTATAACTCCTACCTCTACTACTGAATTAACTCTATGAGGACTTTAGAGGACTTTCTTGATTTGACTATGGGAAATTAATTTGCTATACTACCTTTGGTGTTTCCGTAGACCTTAGGTGCCTCGCACTCAAAACAGCGGGGATAAAGCCTAAAGAGGGAACGAAAGTTTCTTCTTTAGGTTAGAGGCATCAGGTCTGCGGAACACCGCAGGCCTTTTGCTTTATACAGGCGCTTAAATAGTCAATTAATTATGATTAGTAAGGAAAGGAAGAAGGAAATAGTGCAGAATTTACTAAAACAGATTAAGGAATCTTCTGCTGTTTATTTTGCTAATATCCAGAAAATAGATACCAAAACTCTGAATAAATTTCGAGGAGAACTAAAGAAACACGATACCCGCGCTCAAGTGGTGAAGAAAACATTAACAAGAATAGCATTTAATCAATCCGGCTATAAACAGGATTGGGATAAGATATTACAGGGATCTGTATTAGTGCAGTTTAGTTGTGGAGATCCTTTAGAGACCGCTAAAGTATTAAAGAAATTTTCACAAGAGAATGAGAATTTCCAAATCTTAGGAGGAATAGTAAATAAGAAGTTTGTTTCTTCTGCGGAGATATTGCAATTAGCTTCCATACCTGCTCCAGAAGTTTTGTGGGGTCGGTTAGCAGGTTCTCTATTATCTCCTCTTCAAAGATTGGTAATGGGATTGATGAATCCTTATTATAAAC
>QMQQ01000032.1 GCA_003648985.1 Candidatus Woesearchaeota archaeon
AATAATTCTTTTTTTCTTTGGTTTTCTACAATGAAAACACTTTCGTTAAAGTTATGATTGAACTTGACTATTGAAACATTTCCATATTTTTTAACATTCACAATGCCTTCTTTTTCAAGTCTTTTTACCATTTCATAAGCAGATCTATAATTAATATTTCTTTCCAAAGCAATTTTCCTGATGCTGTAATCCTTGCATAGCATAAAAATTTTAAATATTCGAATCTTAAAAAAATGATGAATGAGAAGGTTCATCTTATATGATTAGCGATATGCGGAATCACACTAATCCCGATTTCACTTGGCGTTAAAAAGGAAGAAAAAGCAAACCAAAAAGAATTCAAAAATAATCATTCATTGCTTCCTTTAAAAACTTACTTACTTTTTCTTTCAACCGCACTTTTCCAATGCTGCCATCATACCTTACAAACACTACTTTTGGTTCGTTTATCGGCTTTCCAATTTCAGAAGCCATTACAATATCACAATATTTTATGCCTTTAAGAGAACCAATCTTCTCTGCAATTTTCCATGCAACAAACTGATATAATCTTCCGGGATGAAATATATTTTTTCCAGCAACGCTTTCCAAACTCATAACTTTCTGTGGCGTTATTAAACCACACAACCTGTTTCCCCTGCCCGGATTTCCATCATCTCCTTGTTCGGCAGAAAGCCCTGTTACAGTCAAGTATACCCCATCTTCTTCCCGACTATAATCATCAAGCGCATTTAACTTAAAACTTTCTCTTTCGAATCCAGTAATTTTTACAAGAGCATCAATGATTTTTTCTTTAGCTTCAATATACTTCTGCATCGAATTAATCCATCTATCAACAAACGCAGCAGAACATATAAATGAAAATTTTTTTCCTGATCTAATTCCCATAACCTTAACATCTTCACCTAAAAATCTGAATCTTTTCAAAAGCTTACCATTCAGTAAATTACAAATGTCCAAAACACTTTTTTCTAATTCAGTCAACGGATAATGAGCAGCACCAAATGAAGTGTCATTGCATACTTTTTTTGCTACTATGCTTTGCAAGCTTTCAGCGCCTTCTTTTACTGCAACGCAGAAATCAACTCTTTCTAAGTATCTGAACTTGCTAAGCTCTCTTTTCACAGCATCTTCAATAATCTTTCTCACTGGAATTTTTCTCCTGCCAACTTTTCCAGTAGCTCTTCCAACAACCATAAGCCTCATCGGCTCTATAATTTTTCCGCCGCCAAATCTCGGCTTGGCTTTTCCAGCAATAAGCACACCCTTATCTACATTGTAATGCATTAATCTTCCAAAATTTTTAACATAGTATTCAGAAAGGGCCTTTCCTGCAGCTTCGCAGCAACAATCACAAATAACATCGGGATGTCCAATGCCTTTTCTCTCGGCAAATTCAACAGCTGGCAGTTTACTTTTTATCTTCTGAACAAAAACGTTTTTCATCATTCACCTTCAATGCTTCCGATTGTAATAAGATCAGATGGCTGTCCATACGGAGTGTGCTTCTTGATTTGTTTTGCATCTTTTACAAATTCAGCATTTTCAAGCCCACTTCCACCGATGATTCCAACCTTGACCATTTTCAAGCTATATAAAATCAAATTTTTAAAATCTATCGTTCAAACAATCAAAAAAATTTAAAAAAACTTTCAAAGCAGTCTTGTTATGGAAAGATTTTTCTCAGGCAGAAGAGATATTACTGACCTGCTTCAAGACAAAGAAACAGAAGGAATAAGTGTGATAGAAATAGGTTTAAGGGAGACCGACAAAGGAAAGCAGATTTACAAAAGAAAGAAAATGTTTTCAACAGCAGGCCACAATTATTTAATAAACTTTTATGCAATATTCCTTGAAGGCAATGGAAAAGGAACAAACGGATATATCGCAATCAAAACACAACCTCCGACTGGAAAATTTCCAATTCGACGAGGATCTAAAAATTGCAGAGAGTTCTTACAACTCCCAAGACAACGTCAGGGAATAATCTTTGAAGATTATATCAAATGTATGATAGAAGAACTCGCAAACGCGATAAATGCCGAATATGGAACAGAACTTATTTTGTATTTTCCAAATGTATGCTATAAAAACAAAACTCATAATGTAGAACTAGATGTTCTTTTACTTTTCAAATGGAAACTCGTGATGTGGCTATTCAAATATCGATTAAAAGAACAACTTACTAACGGAGTTTCTTCTTCACAGCTTTATCGCTAATAATTGCACTGTTTCCTGTTGGATCTTCTATTATCAATTTTAATTTTTCAGTACCGTGCATTACTTTCATCAATTTTTTTAACAATCTTTTCGCTTTCTTTTTAGCTTCAGCACTTTCTTCGCTATCCCTTGCCATTTCAATTGCTCTTTTCACCCTCAGCAAAATTCCTTCAACATTGCTAACAAAACCTTGAGCTCCAGGACCTGGCTTAATTGTGATAACATGAGGAATCTTTATTGTTGCATTACTCGATTTAACAACCCTCACCTTTAAATCATCAACCGAGCTTATTTCAAATTCGTATCGTACAGGTTCTTTATGTTCAGCAGCTTCAACATCCGCTTTGTAAAACTTACAGTTAGAACATCTCATAGAAAAAACATATAACTTTCCAAAATAAGGAACTTCCACCTCGTCTTCAGTTAATGTCAGCGTTTTCTTTCCACAAACTGGGCATTGCTGGTTAGCAAGCTCATGCATTTCCTTCTCCACGCTCTTCTGGTTTCTCAGCTTTATAAACTTCAGCAAAAGAAGGAACTGCAACAAGATAATTATCTCCAAATCCAGCTATATCACCTTCAATAGCTTCGCATGTTTTCTTCAACTTACTTATAGCTCTTTTCAACTCTACTAAATCTTTATTCTTTAAAGGCTCTATATTTACAAGTGCGATTGTTCTGCCTTCGCGCAAAGCATCAAGGATTGGTTTAACATCTTCAAATTCTTCAAGAGTGAAAGGCCTGATGATGACTTTTTGATCTTTCTCTGGAACTTCTGGACCAAGTTCAATATATTCTTCTGCCTCTTCCAACAGCTTTTCTTCACCGCCAGAAATCTTTTCTTTGATCCTTGAAAATATACCCATTTTCACACCTCTTTTATTGCTTACTCCCCATATATTTAAATATTTTGCTATACAGCCCTTTATCAACTGGGATTTTTGTCATGACATTCTTAAAAGCTTTCGAAAGGTTTTTATAATATGTTTTTTCATTTTAAATAGGGGTATTAGGATGGTAAAGAGAATAGGAACAGCAAGAAGGAAAACTCGAAAATCGCTCAGAAAGTCTGTTAAGGAACGAGGAAAGATCAGTATAAGCAGGTTTTTCCAGACGTTTGAAATAGGAGACAAAGTTATGATTGATCCAGAACCAGCGGTTCATACAAGCTTGCCTTTTAGGCGTTTCATTGGAAAAACAGGCATTGTTCGAAAAAAACAAGGAAGTTGTTATTGTGTTGAAATCAAAAATGGCAAAAAACAAAAAGTCATAATTGCTCATCCAGTTCATTTGAAGCCGGTAAAATAAAATGAAACCAAAGATTATTTCCGAAGAGCCTATGACGCTCGTGGAAGTAAAGGAATACTTAAAAAGACTCAAAGAAAAGAACATAGAGCTTGGTTTCAGAGCAGCAAAAACAGAAGAATACCTAAATCAAGTACCGGTGCTCGACAAAAAAACTGCAATCGAACTTAAAGAAAAGCTTGAATCGTTAAAAATCACAAGATTAAAGCCTGCAATGATTGTGAAGATTGTTGATTTAGTGCCTAAGACCCTCGATGATTTAAAGGCAGTACTTCAAGGATTCCAATCATCTGTTTCAACAGAGGATATGAAAAAGATTTTATCTGTAATTAACGACGTAGTCAAGGAATAGTTCAAATGATGAAAAACACACTAATGAAAAATGAGACGAGAAAAACAAAAAGAACATCCAAAGGAAGAGAAAGCCATCATACTAGACTTTTTGCCAAATGGCTATCCACTAGACCCAAGGCCGATGTACAGAAAGACACCGATAGCCCAAGCTCTCGGAACAGAACATTTTACTTTGCTTGAATTAGCTCCAAAAAAAGGCGTTTTCTTACAGCCTCATGAAGAGGTTTATATTGGTGAAGGAAAGCGGGAAAAAATCCACCACATTATTGGAAGATTGCCCTTTGAAAAGCTAACAAGCACAGCCAGGGCAGAACTCGAATTTACAGTGAAAGAGTTGGTTGAAAAAAATGAAAAGCGGTTTGTTGAATTTTTCAATAAAGCCCAGCCCCTAACAACGCGAATGCATCAACTTGAGCTTCTTCCGGGATTGGGCAAAAAACATATGTGGGAAATTCTCGAAGCAAGAGAAGAAAAACCATTCGAATCTTTTGAAGATATAAAAAAGAGAATAAAGCTTATGCCAGATCCAAAAAGAATAATAATTAAACGAATACTTCAAGAGCTGGAAGGTAATGAAAAACATAGGATTTTTACAAGATAAAATAAGGACAAATGGCAAAGATGTTCCATGAAGACATTGAATTTATCAGAAACGCAGAGCAATTTCTCAATGAACTTAAGAAAAAGAAGAGATTAACAATAGTTCATGAAGATAAATTAATCCATGCACTAGTTGGTTTGCTTGGAATTTTACAGAGAATAAAAAAACACCGACAGTTGGAAAGGCTGATCGATGAAATGATTTCTTTTGGAGAATTAAATGGTTTTTCTGTTGAAGGACCAAAAATATTTTTTCAAAAGCTCAAAGAAAGACAAAGAATTACTTCTTAAATCCCTTAATCATTCTTTCAGCTCTTTCTATCATTTTCTTTTTAAGTGCAATAAAAACCCCTCCCTCTTTTCCTTTCACAAAAGTTATCTCGCCAGGTTTTATAATCTTTCCAATATCTCCTTCTATATCGATATGAGTAATCCTTGCCTTTGATTTTCCTTTTTCATGAATATAGACTTTTATTCTTTTCAGCTCGAATTTTCCTTCGCCAGGACCAGTCATTTTTCTAATTC
>QMQQ01000033.1 GCA_003648985.1 Candidatus Woesearchaeota archaeon
ATATCGTGATTTTCCTCTACAGAATTCTGTTGTTTTTCCTTGGCATTCAGCAGAACCTGTTTTTATAGTTGCTGTTGCTGGATCGCTTTCGTTATTTGGATAGATTGCTATTATTGAATATGTGTATTCTGTATTCCAATCTACATCTGCATCAGTAAATTGAAGCTGATTTGGGTCTGGTATTTCTGCAATTTTAAAAAGGTCTCGGAAAATGCGATAGCCTAGAACTGTTTCGCATGGTTTTTGCCATGTTAGAAGTACTGCTTTAACTCCTTGAATATGGTTTGCTGTGAATTGCTGGGGTTTGGCAAAGGTGAGATAACTGCAATTGGCACCGAAAGGAGTGAGGAGAATGTCTTTTGTAATTGCTTCGTTTGGTAAAAGAAAAACAGTTTCTTGGGCTGGTTGATATGCTGGTTTTTCGACTTTGATTTTGTATTCGGTCCTGCCTGTTTTTTTGACAGGAAGTTCTACTGAAAATCCTGTTGCGGTTGCATGGGTTTTTATTATAACTGGTTTATCTAAACGGATAAATGTTAATTCTGCGAGAGGAATATATTGAGAAGTGATCGAATCAATGACATAGCCGCTTATGTTTGCTGTTGGTTCTTTTTTTAGAGTAAAATTTATTTGAGTATTGTTTGTTATTGTAACTGTTTGTGTTTGTGATTCAAAACCTGAATAAAAGGCTTCGATCGAATAGGTGTCTGGTATGAGTTGAATTGAATAGTAGCCTTGGGTGTCTGTTTTAGTTGTGTATTGCGACATTGCTGTTGCTGTTATTTCTGCTTGTTGGATTGGATTTCCTTTTTCATCTTTGACAAAACCTGAAAGCGTGACTGTTTTTAATGGAGTTAACTGTATGTTGAAAGTATTTTCTCCTGGTGAGAGTGTTTGAATAAAGGTTTTTGTTACGTAATTCTGAGCACTTGCAACAATCGAGTAAGTTCTTGCTAGAAGATTTTCAAAGTGATATTTACCTGATGCGTTTGTGTTTGTGCTTAAACCATTGATGCTGATTGAAGCTAATGGAATTGGAGTTCCTGTTTTTGCATCAGTGACGCTACCTGAAAGGTTTGCAGGTTTGGTTATTTGTTGCTGGCATGTTATAGCATCTCTTATTGATTCGTTAAATATCGCATAGAATCCTGTAAAGGCACTACAGTATTGGTTGCATAAAAAACGTCTTGTTATTTTGTCTGGATGCAGGAAATGGGTTGTTCCGTTTGTGCAAATGCAACAGCCGAGTTGACATTCTGGAACACGCGGTGAATCGCAATCTGTGATGTTGAGATTTGTGACATTAATAAAATCGGTTGGGCAATATGTTGTATCAGGAAATAATAGGCAGAAGGTTGAAAGATCTGTGGGGTCAAAACAGCAGTATTGAGCATTTGTTCTTAGTGAGACAGCTAAGAAAAAGAGAATTGCGACTATAAAAAATACACCTCTTTTTCTCATCAGGTCTTTTATTTTGTTTGTTTTATATAAGGTTTGTGTTATGTTTTGCATTCTGCTCCGATGCCAAAGAATCCTGATGAGCAAGTTCCTGAAAGCCATTGATTGTTTTCTAGCTTTCGGCATGGTTTTCCGCTGTCGCCGAAGCGGCAGTTGCAATGATCCTGTTCATTGAAAATGCCATCTTGATTTGAATCAACGATTTCTGAGCAGAGTTTTGAACAGCCGCCTTTTCCGAAACACCAGCCTTGTTTTGTAAATGAAAATGCTTTTTTTCCAATGCAAGCGGATGCTCCTGCACAGCAGATCGATGATGTTCCTGTAATTTCTATTCTGCCAAGGCATGCATTTCCAGTCGAGCCATCGCAGTAGCGGATGATGTTATAGCAGTGAAGGTTTGAGGTGTTGTATGGTGCATTTGATAGAATATTTGGACCTGAATAGCAGATTGTTGTGTTTGGAGCTATTGTAAAATCTTCTTTGCAGCATGAATGATTTCCGAAGTATGTTGGGTCAAAAGGGAATGGCGGTAAAGAGGAACGATGGGGAAGGCATTGTTTTATTGCTAAGGTTGAGAAATTATAATTCGTTTGGTTATAGCTTGAGTAGAATAAATTTGCTTTTAGAATAGCGGTACATATCGAATTAGGCGTGCATGTATTGAACAATTTGGTAATCTGTTTTTGAGTCAGTTTTGTTGTGAAGTTGTTTGTTTCTATGTGAAGCACAGTAGCACCACCTTTTTTTATTGTCCAGTAAAAGAGGTATTCGGCTTTATCGTCTAATGTCCGGTTTTTTGGTTTTGCTATGAGAAAAACAGGATCTTCGGGAGAAATGATGTTGCTTGGGATCGTTGAATAGTTTGCTGTTATGTTTGCACTGACGATTAATTTCGGATCGACAAGTATTCTGACCAATTGAGTATCGTTTAAATTATGTTTATCGTATATGGTGAAAGTGAGATTGTGATAACCTAAAGAAGAAGGAATCGATGATGGAAAGGATTTAGTTATGCTGTCCTCATCAGGATCTGCGTATGAGATGTTTAGGTCGTCTATGGAAAGGTTTTCGCCTTCTATGATCAGTACGTCATAAGTGTCATCGCCTTGTTTTTGAGGATATCTACTTATGTAGCTCAATATTGGGGGCCTGTTTTTTCTTGCAAACTGGAATATAAGAGGTTGGTTTTTTATTTTGTAAAGATTATCTTTGATGATGAAAATGTCGGCGCTTCCTAGTTCTTTTTTAATTATTGTTAGATTTCCTTCTAGGAGATATGTGTTTGAATTTTCTTCCAGTGTTGCTGTAAAGTTTGATGTTGCGTTTGTCCAATCTGAATTGAGGCTGTTCCCAAGTATTGGATTGATGATTTGGTACAATCTTGTTTTAACTTCGACCCAAGGAGTGTTTTCGAGAATAGGAATTTCTTTCCCTTTTAAGCGAGCAGAAAGAACAAATTGAAGTTTTGCTCTTACTGATGTCCTTAAGAGTTTAACAATAGGTTTTATTGTCGTTATGTTGAGATCGTACCCTGTTACTGATTCCAAAGCGGTTGTGTTGATACACTTGATTGCGTTTTCTTCTATGTATTTTTTTATTTCATTGGCTATTGATGTTGTTGATAGGTTTGTTGCTATGCCTGCGAATGCTGGTTGATTAAGTTTGAACCTGCAGTAATCTGGAGGATCGTAATTTTGTCCGGTGCAAGGGTAGTCTTCAGGAATTGGTTCATCTATCGTGATTAAGATAGAAACGTTTTCGTTATTGAATTTAATTGAATTTTTTGGTTTATATTGGCCTCCTCTTTTAGATATATTAAGTATTGCGTCTTCTAAAGTTGATCTCAAGCACTCTTCTGTGAAAAATCTAAAGGCTGAAACAGACATTGCTCTTTTTATAACTTTTTGGATTTCTCGACTTGCTTTTTGTTCAGCTGTTTGTTCTGCAAGATAAAATAATAAAAAAAATGTTATAATGACTGTTAGGCCTAGAACAATGAATATTGTTATTTGTGCTCTGCGCATTTTCTAAGTTGGGGTTAGCTTGATTAACTGATTCCATACATCTGGGTTAAAGCTTAGGACTGTTTGTTCTGTTGCTGTAGCATTGCAGAAAGTCTGCGGCATGTTTTTAAAAGAGTCGCATAACTGTACTGTTATGTTTTCTAATCTTGCAATGATGTAAGTTTCGTTTGCTCTTGTTTCTTTTAATGCAAGGATTTGCTTGTTATCTTTTTTTGCAATGAATAATGCATCATAATTTTGATGGATTTCAATTGACGAAAGATTGACAAGGCTTCCAAGCATTGTTTTTGGCTTCCATGTTCCTGTTATGAATTGTATTATTGATTTGAATATGTTGAATAATCGTGAGAAGAATCCGCGTCGCATTGTTATGCCCTGCTTTGAATAAAATACCGCGTTTAAATGAGGATTATACCATATACGATCGTCATTGCTACAAGTATCAAAATCAACGATGTTGTCGCAATAAGTTGTTGGTAAATCTAAAGCATAAAGGAAAGAGTATTCTGAATCGTTGATTGGTTTATTGAGTGAAACAGCAAACAATGTTTTTTCTTTTCCTGAATCAATGAATTTTAGGACGCAAAAATTATTTACGCAAGGTACTGGTGTTGTGAAATTAAAACATGTTGGTGGTGCTGCTGGAAAGAGAGATTCTCCCTGAATATATTTAAGCTTCAAGTCTGGTTCTGGTAATGTTGTTTTGAAATCGTCGCACAGTAAGGTGAATTCGTTTGCTGTTGTTGTGAGATTAAGAAGTACTGATGCAAGTGTTCTTGTTCTTGTACGCCATTCACCGTTATAGCATAGGTGATCAAAGATATGCTGGCTGTGGTTTATGCATATCGGATTGTTGTATGCATAGCTTGGATCTGGTGAATATGTTTCTGGTTTGTTGAAGTTATTCGGATTTCCGTTAGGGTCGACTAAGCATTGTTCTGGGTAAGGGCAATAGGCTGATTGGTTTGAGAACCAGTCGTATTTAAGCACTGCAGTAATCCATTTTCCATAAACACAGCGATATGTTTTTCCTGAAATATTGTATGTTTGTAGTGGTTCGTCGTGTAAAGATGCTAAGCACATAGAACCATTCCAGCAAAATAGTGGATGGCAGCAGCTTTTTGTTCTGCCAAAAGGATCTGTTGATGAAGTATTTCGCTGACCTGCTGGTGTTCCTGA
>QMQQ01000034.1 GCA_003648985.1 Candidatus Woesearchaeota archaeon
AAATGAATTGCTTCCTAACGTGAGTGTTTTTTATTCTGTTGGAGAGGAGAGTTGTTTCATCGGAAAGACAGATAGCACAGGATTGCTTAAAACAAAACTTCCTGTAGCTTTCGGTGGTGTGCTAAGTTTTGTTAAAGATGGCTATCTGACTGGTTACAAATCTTACGATGCTTTACCTGGACAATCAGACAAGATCAAAGCCAGGCTTTACAAAATTGTTGAGCTTAATGCATCGGTTGAAAAAAGATTGATTAGAAAAACAACAGCGTCATTTCCGTTTATCAGCGGAAAGACTTTAGGCGGCTGGAAATATACTGGAGAAAGCATTCCGCTAGATGATATTGAAGAAGCCGTCATTACATTTAGAAGAATTAGCGATGAAGAAGCATCTTTTACTTCTGTGTTGAAGCTGAGCGGAAAAAACAGAAGTAGTTTGAAGCTTGTTCCAGGAGCATACGAGGTTTCTGGAACCCTAATCAGAAATGAGAATCTTACTATTCCAAAAGAAAAGAGATGTATTAAGAAAAAGGTTTTGGGTGTTACTGTTAGCAAAGAATGTTTTGATATTCCCGCTATTAATCTTGAAAAATTCATATCAGGAGGTGTTTTGTTTAACAATAATACTGGTTATTTGATCCTGGATCCAGCGCTTGTTTATAATTCAAAAGAAATTAGGTTTTATTTGCTATCTCCTGCCTTATACATGGTTGAAGAAAAAGAAAGAAAGATCGAAGACCTTGAGCAGCTCGGAAAGTTTGAAAACTACACTAAACAATTTTATGATGATTTATTACCTGTTCCTGTTGCAAGATGAAAAATAACTCTATTTGGCAAATCATTGCAATAAGCATGATTGGTTTAGTTATTTCAATCAGCTTTTCTATTGCTGAGGTTTATGCTTCTCTTGAAATAACAAGAAGCAGCGGTTCTGGTAATATTGATAATTATTTTGATGGTAAAGGCGACAATTGGACTATTGAAGCTGTTGCCGATCTTGGCGGCAGAACTGTTCAACCAGAAATGATTATACTTAGATTTCCTGTTGGTGATAGACATTTTCAAACATGCGAGAAGCAAAATGACCACTACCTATGCAAATGGGAAAGCGGTTATATGACTGCTCCTGAAGGAAGCTATTCTGTTGATGCTGTTTTGCATGATCCTGTTTTAGCTGTGGATTACAGTGATAAAGCAGAACTGATTGTTGATGGTTCTAAGCCGATGATTCAATCATTACAGACAACACAGGAAGGCAATGAAATTAAAATTAGTATTATAGTTTCTGATAGCAAAATTGTAAATAACGCTGAAACAAGCAGCGGACTCGATAGGATTGAAGTTTGGAATGGTGACAATCTTATTGCAAAGGTCGAAAACATCAGCAGTACTGATTATGAAGGTGACTTGGTTGCTGATTTACCTGCAGAAGGAAGCTTTATGCAAAACTTCTTAATTAAAGTTTATGATAGAATAGGTCATGTTACTGCTGTTGCAAGCGAGCAATACGCAATTGATTTTAGTATTCCTAAAATTTTGACTGAAAGTTTTAAAATAGGCGAGTTGGTTGATTGGGCCCCTTCACAGCCAGGAAAATTTGATATTTCTGTTGAGATAATAGAGGACGAAGGTTTGAGCAAGGTTGTTGGAGATTTTTCTCAGCTTGGTCTAAGCTCAGATGAAGTAGCTGATAAATGCGAAGAAACAGCTCCGATGCATTTTAAGTGCTACTGGTATGACAGATTAGTAAGTTTTCCTGGCAATGTTAGGCTTAAGATAAGCGCAACTGATTTGCGCGGAAATGTCGGCGCTGCTTATGTTGAAAGGGCTTTTATGGTTGATCAAGCAAGGCCTGTTATATTATCTTTTGAGAGTGAAGGTTTCTATAATGGAACAAATTATGCGAATAAGAATAGATTGACAAGGCTGATTGCAAGAATACAAGAAGCAGAAAGCGGAATTTCTGCTGAAAATATTTTATTTGATGTTGATTATGTTGTAAGTGGCGGAGCTGGAACGCACAAAAAAGTGCATGCTGAAAATTGCAGCGAGGTTGAATCTGGTGTATATGAATGCTATCTCGATATTGCTTTGCAGAATTATGGAATTGCTTTTCTAACTAGTGTAGAGGATAATGCAGGCAATAGTGTTTCTATTGATGAACTTGAAACTCTTGGCAGAATTAAACTTGAGCGAGATGAAGATGCTCCTGTTATTGAAAAAATAGAAGTAAAAGCTACTGCAGGAATGTACGGAACTGAGAAGGAATATTTTGAAAGTAATGATTTTATTAATCTGCGTGTTTATGCTAAGGATAAGATTGGAGTAAGATGTTATGCTGATTTAAGAAATGTTGTATTAGGGATAAATGAATACGTTCCAGCAGATGATTGCAGTTTACAGCAAGACGGAAGTTGGCTTTGTGAATGGCTTGGCAAGGGTCCGATAAGAAGCGGATATGCAAAAGGTTACTATAGGATAAGGTGTGAAGATTATGTTGGAAACAATGCAGAGAAAGATGGTGTTATAGAAATACTTGGAAAAAAGATTGAAACGCATCCTGATTTTTGGAAGATTGCAAGCATTGAGATGATGCCTTCATTTCTCGATAGAAGCATGACAAAAGCAATGAGGAGCAGAGTTTATTTTGATATTGAATTACATTCATTAAATCCGAATGTTGAATTTTTGGATGCAAGGCTCGAGGAATGTAATGGAAAAAGTATTCCTGCTTGCGGTGATGATTGTTTGATTGATTATTATGTTGTTAATAATGTTCCTGGAAGCGAACATCCTTATATTGTTTTGGAGTTCAAACAATTTAATGCTGAAGGTGTAGATCTGCTTCATTATAACTGTACGCTTGAAATCTTTTCTAAGTACGGCGCATTTGCTTTGCAGAATCCAGAAGAGGAAGTTATCCAGCTTGATGTTCCTGTTGGTGAGAGCGGCTTTGGAAAAATCGATGACAATTTGAAAAATAAAATAGAACGGGTTAAGAAAAGGATTGATGGGATTTGGAGAACAATCACTGATACAAGAGAAGCGATTGAATGGTGTAAATGGGGTTGCAGGGCGCTTTTTATTTTGGATGTACCGGTAAGAGCAATTATAGATATTGTTAATAGAAAAGGTGAAGGTGCAAGAACATTACCTGGCGGTACTGCTATTGCGTCTTCGATTTGTTTGTTTAGCGAGCAGACAAAAAAACAACTTTCATGGACACCAGCAAAATGGTTGAAACCTCTTTGTTATTTTGTGAGTTGTAGAGGACCTGCATGGTATGATAAGTATAAAGAAGCGATAGCAAAGTTTTTGACTGCTGAAGTCGGAAAAGCAACAAGAGGAGTTAGTTTGCCTTTCACGCCAGGAGCAATTGAAAGAGCAGTAGGATTAACTCCAGATCCGTACAGAAGCTTGACTATGGCTGTGGCTACGCTTTGCATTCCTGCTATTATATATAACCTTGATAAGCTTAGGCAGATTGATTGCAGATATCTTTATTGTTTGAAAAATGAAGTTCCTGCTGGAATTGTTACAGTGCGCGGATGTAAGGAATTAAGAAGGTATATGGCATGTAAATATGTTTGGGGAGAAGTATTTGAGTTTATTCCTTTTGCGAAGTTTGTTGATAGGGGTCTTGCTTTATTAAAAAGTTATCTGAAAGATCCTATTGCTTTAGTTAGGCTTGGTGCAGCAATTTATTGTAAAAAATGGTGCGCTGGTTCAAATATTGGGACTGTTGAATGCAGTGTTGCTGCATGGACTTTTGCAATACTTGACTTAATCAACGATATTGCTATGCTCGAAAAGGAGGTCAAAAGCATTAAATTTGATTATTGTAAGTTAAAATGAAAGAGAAAAAAACAAGAGCCAAAACAAAAGAAATGCGATGGTTCATTTTAATAGGTATAATCGGTTTATTAGTAATACTAATTTTGGTTTCGCTTTCGTTTTCTCAGGAAGAAAAAAGTAAAAACGAAGGTGAAAAAAAGCCACCTATTAATTTAGCTGATTATGGTTTTACGAAGAAAAAATTGGAAGACAGTATCAAATATACCTTAGGCGAGCATTCGTTTATTTATAGGAATGGGGAATGGTATTATAATGGAAAGAAATGTTCTTTAAAAAAAGGCGTTACACCACCATCTTTTATATTGCCTGATAAATCTACTGTTAGAGTGAATAAAGAAAACCAAATTATTTTTGAATATCCGGATGGTTCGTTGGAAAGATATGATTATAAAAAAATGAATGGAAAGCATGTTTTAAAATCAAGAATAAGACGTGACGAATCTGAAAAACCAATAGATGGAGAAGAGCATTTTATTCTAACCTTAAGTACCGATTTTTCAAAGGAATATGGAAATGCATTTTACTGGGAATGGGAATATAATGAGAAAACTAAGAAAAAAGAAGGTTATATTTATTCTGAAAAAGACAGAAGCGTAGTTGGTTATGGCGTAGAAGATGAGCGTTATATTGTTTCTCCTGATTCGTACAAGGTTTTAAGGGTAAAAGATGGAGAGAAAATAGAGTATGAGTATAAGAAAGGGACATGGCGCGATGCTCAGGGAAATGAAGTTAAAGATGAAAATATTTTGAATGTGTTGAAAGATGTTCACAGAGAAAGATATTACTACA
>QMQQ01000035.1 GCA_003648985.1 Candidatus Woesearchaeota archaeon
AAGTTAAATCTCTAGGTAAGATAAAAAGGGGTTTTCTAAGTTTTTTAAACGCGTATAAGCCAAGGAGAGCAATCGTGTTTTCAGAAAAGGACTTTGGAATTAAAAAGTTTGCAAAAACGAAAGTTCTGTTTATTCCGCACTGGGTTATATAATTCTTTTGATTTTTGAGAAAATATTTATAAATTTGATGCCTGCTTTTGCTGGAATGGTTGCTATATTTGGCGTTGAGATTGCTGATTTTTTAGTTAGGGTTATTGTTGCTGCTGTAATCCTGCTTGGCGGATTTGTTGTTGGAAAGATTTTAGAAAAGCTCTGTCATAGAGGCTTGGAAGAGCTTGAGCTTGATAAAAGTTTAAGAAAGGCTGGGGTTAGGATTGCGCTTGAGGAAGGCATAGCGCATTTTGTTAAATATCTGACTTATTTCATTGCTGTGATTTGGGCTCTGGCCGAGCTTGGATTGAGTACTGTTGTTCTGTCCATTGTTTTTATTGGCGCCATAGTTTTGACTATAGTTGCGATTTTGCTTGCGCTGAAGGACTTTATTCCAAATGCGTTTGCCGGCTATATGATTTACAGGAACAAGTTTTTTAAGAAGGGTGATAGGATAAAGCTTAATGGTGTTGAAGGAAAGATTGAGAAAGTTGGTATTGCTGAAACTATAGTAAAAAATAGAAGTGACATGATTTATGTTCCGAATTCTTTTTTGATTAAGAAGGTTGTGAGGGTTAGAAAGCAGAAGAAAGCTAAGCAATAATCTTTTCCAATATGCTTACAATGTTCCAGAGCTGAGTTCTTGTAAAGGGTTGAAGATTTATATCGTCGGCAATTTCTTCGAGTTCGTGAAGGGCTTTGTTTATTCTTATCTGAATTTCATTATCGTTTTCTTTCAGGATTGTCTCAACTTGATCTATTTTGGATTTGACGTTTTTTGGCGTTAGGAAATCGTTTTTTACTTCTTCAAGCATTTTGAATGCTTCTTCCAAGGCTTCGAGATTTATTTCCTTTGCTTTTTTGCGTGGCATTTTTTGATTTTTAGAAAGCTATTTTTTTAGTTCGCTCATTATTTCTTTTTGCAAGGAAGAAGCTTTTTCTTTTATATTTGCCTCCTGCTTTTCTATTGATTTTATTCTGAGTTTCACGAGTTCTATTTTTGATTTGAGTTCTTTTTCGATTTCTTCTTTTGTTGCTTTCACCATGATCGAGCCAACGATTTTATAAGCGTAGTCTTTTTTCTCGAGTTCTTTTAAAGCAGATTCGAGCTCTACGAGCTGTGTTTGAAACTGCTGTTTTTGGACGAGCAATGCCTGAAGGCTTTGTTCCATTAGCTGAAGCTGACCTATTTTTTGTTCTGTTTCTTTTTTCATTTTATCTTGCTTTAACTTTTGTTACGACTGTTCTGGGCTTGTAGATTATTTTGCTGCCGCAATACGGACAACGAATCCTTTTCTTTACGTATTCTTGTGCGACACGTCTTCCGCATTGGAAACATTTGTATTCTACCATTTTAAGCAGGAGAGTAGGCTTTGCCAGTAAATTTTGCATTGCATTTTCTGCATTGCCAAATTCCGGCTGCAATGCGCTTTACTCTTACAGCTGAGCAATAAGGACATTTATGTTTTGCTCTTTGCAGAGCTTCGATTTTTGCAAAACGCTCTTTTACTGTTTTTCCATAGCGTGCTCCAAAACGTTTTGCAGAACCGAGTTTGCTTACCATTTTTATTTTGAGATGGGGCTGCCCGGATATTCACTCCATCCGGGGATTTGCTGATCCTGATGGAGTTTTGAACCGGGGTCTTCGGCTCCCAAAGCCGAAAGGCTAGGCCAAGCTACCCCACAGCCCCAGCTTTTCTTTTCTGTTTTTCTGCGAAAATAGGAGAGTGTTTAAAAAGATTTCGCTGAAATAAATGTTTTGTCAACCGAAATCTTTTTAAGTAGTTGTTACAAAAATAACAACATGGTCAAAAAAGTTTCAATATGGTTAACTTTGGAACCATTGCTTTACTCTGGACCAAAACATTTGGCTGAGATATCGAGAGAGCTTAAAAAAGCGCATACCACAGTAAGAAAACAGCTTGCAATGTTCGAAAAGATGGGTTTAGTGGAGAAAAAGAAAAAGGGAAGACAAACATTTTACAGACTTAAAAGAATTCCTTTGATTATAGACTATTTAACAATAATAGAAAAGGAAAGACTTATTAGAAAATGCAAGAAAGAATTGGTTTTAAAGGAAATAGCACAACACTTACATTCATTTCATAATCCAATCCTTGTTTTCGGTTCAGCTGTAAATTCAATAAAAAAAGCTAGGGATGTTGATTTACTTGTAGTTGGAAAATTCAACAGAAGAGAAGTGGAAATACTTGAGAGAAAACTTAATTTGAAATTTCATGTTATAAATGTAAAATCACTAAAGGAAATAAATGAATCATTAAAGAAAGAGATTACAAAAAAACATTTAATTATTCAAGGAAGTGAAGAGTTGATAAAATGGATGATAAGTTAAAATGGTGTTTTAGCAAAAAAGGCGTCAGACTTATTGAGCCCAATGAAAATCTGGCAAGAGAATATCTAAAAAGTGCTGAAGAAACCCTGCTCGTTTTGAAAGATATCAAAGAAAGATCTAATATGTGGTTAGCAACAACAAAGTACTATTGTGAATATTTTGCTGTTTATGCTCTGTTAATGCGTTTGGGCATAAAGTCAGAAATTCATGACTGTACTATTGAAATTATAAAATTTCTTGAAAAAGAAAGTATCATAGAAAAGGGTATTGCAAAAGTACTTGAACATGATAAAGAATTAAGAATCGACAACCAATATTATCTTAAAAACAAGAGGGTTGCTGTGAGTTATAATAGTTTGAGAGATTTAATATTGAAAATGAAGGAAAGAATAAACATAATAACCAACGAGAAGGTTGGTGAGATAAGAGAGAAAATTAGAAAGTTAGTATCAGAAGCATTCCAGTAGACTTCTCGCATTCGGAATTTGCATGATTTTTAAGTGCTTTCATAACTTGCTTGTGAGTTCTAATGCTGCTTTTCTGATATCTTTTGCTTTATAAATTCCTCTTCCGACGATTGCGTGCCAATTATTTCCTGCAGCTCTTGCAGCTTTGGTTATTTCTCCACCTTGTGCTACAAATCCTGGAGCATAAAATGTTGGAGAAATGCCTTTTTGCTCTAATGCTTTTCTGATTCTCATTATTTCATCGGGTTTATTTCCGGGAACTACGAAGTCTGTTATGCCTTGATCAGCAGCGTTTAAGTACATCTCTATTATTGCTTCATCTGCTAAAAAACCACCTTCGCTTCTGATATATTTGGGATGGGTCATTAAGCCACCGACAATTACTCCCAAGTTCTTTTCTAAAGCGTATTCTATCCATGCTCTTTCTGTTCCTGGTCCTGCTTGCGGGAACAGAATAATTGCATCTATTCCTGCTTCTTTGCAGATGTCCATAAAATTCTTGCCTGTGTCAGGGATGTCTGTTCCTGCTTTTTGATGATCGTATATTATTGGTTTTGATGTGTGCTGTTTCGCGGCCTTAACAACAGCAGGCAAGCCATAACGAAGAGCTAGAGAAAAACCAACCTTATAACCGCCTATTCCTTCGATATCGCATGTTTCTTTAACAATCTTTTCAAACTCTTCTAGCGAAGTAACATCACAGGCAGGTATTATGCTTCTTTCTCTTTGGATTATTTTTCCCATTTTTATTGTCCTTATGTTACCACTATTTATTTTTTCTTCTGAAAGATTATGATTTTGAAACACTTAACATAAAATTAACATTTTCTTCTGTTGGAAGATTGTTTTTGAGAAAATTTAAGAAAAACATTTATAAATAAGTTCAGTTCAGAAAAGGAAAAGCCCGAGTCAGTCGGTATTTGCTGACTGGCGTAATAGTAGTAGAGGGCTGTGGGCAGCACTATTTCTGTCTGCGGTCCTCTTTGGGCTTTTTTGCTTGATTAAGATGAGTAATGTAAAAGCTGAAAAGGAATTTAAGCATGTTGTGAGGATTGCAAACACAGATATCGACGGAAGGAAACATTTAGTTATTGGACTGAAAGATATTGTTGGGGTTGGAATTCCTTTTGCTAATGCTGTTTGTGCTGTTCTTGGCCTTGACAAAACGATGAAAACTGGTTATTTAAGCGATGAGGAAGTTGATAAGATTGAAGATGTTTTGAAAAATCCGAATAAGTATGGAATCCCTGCTTGGCTTTATGATAGGAGGAAGGATTTGGAAAGCGGTGAAGATAAACATCTTGTTGGTGTTGATTTAAAGCTTCAGTGGGATGCTGACATAAGAAGATTAAGGAAGATTAAATGTTACAGAGGCGTGAGGCATGCTCTTGGATTGCCTGTTAGGGGACAAAGAACAAAGAGTAACTTTAG
>QMQQ01000036.1 GCA_003648985.1 Candidatus Woesearchaeota archaeon
CTTCCATTTCTTCCTCTACAGCGCTCCATTTTAATTTTCTCAAGGGCGTTATTCCTAACTTTTCTTCAAGACCGCAGAAAAGCTGACTTGCTTTTGCTATTGCTATTTCGCTAGCTGGAGTCGGGAATGCAGTCCAGCCAGCAGGAGCCCTATGACAGAAAATTCTATCGCAAGTAAGCCTGTACGGAACATATAGTTTGCTTTCAATATTCCACCAATTTGCACAGAGCGGACATTTTTCTTTCAATCCATTATCGTCTAATTTCATTCGTTTTGCTGCAATAGGACACTGTCTTTCTTCGCTTGGCATAACTCTTCCAGCCCAGCTTTCCCATGCACAAACAGATTTTCTTATTACTTTCACAGCAAACCTTCCTAGCATGCTTCCTATACAAGCAGCACCAACACTCATAACTGTTTTATCAGCGTAAGGCATTATCTTGTTTATCGCACTTACAGTTCGGTTTGCAAATTTTATACCATCATTTATCAACCAATCAGGCCATACATCTCTTGGATCAACAGGAAAATCGACAAAATAAGCAACAGAAATACATTTTGTTTGATATTTTACAGGACCGAAAACCTTTCTTAGCTTGCCATCAACAACTTTTTCTTCTTTTTCCCTATATGCTATAGTGACTCTAAGCGGAAAGATTAATTGATTAAACCTCAATTTCTTTTTTAGTTCATCCCATTTAAGATTTACAAGCTCTTCAAATTCCTCAGAATACATATTCTTGAATTCTACATACCAGAGAGTTTTAGCTCGGTTACTGTCTTTATGGGGATGAGGAACCCTTTTCAGCATCCCACATGCAACTTCATATCGCGGATCATCTTCATATTCCTTTGCAAGCTGAGCAAGACTTCTTCCGCATGCATGATCAATTCTTACATCAACAATCTGCCAATCGTCTTTTGGCTTTCCACCAACATAGCTCACATTCATTACAAAGCTTATTCTTTCTGTTCCTTCAGACAACCGTTCAGGACTGAGCAAAGTAGGTAAAACATATTCTGGCAGAACATCAATATCAAACTTGAATGTTCCGCTCCAGCATGTTCCGATACCGATAGTAATTTGTTTTTCAGTCTTATGTTTTACAGCATCTTCAGCAACAACAACAAATCTTACACTAATCACTTTTTGTTCATACCATTCTTCTGTTTCTTCTCCTGGCGCCACTTCTTCAATGCCAGCTTCTGCACCAGCACCAATGCCAAATTCCCAAATAGAAAAACTAATTCCTTTTTTTGGATTTTGAAAATTTACATCTTTGAATTTGAAATTGCCATCAGCATCTGCTTTTGTTTCAGCTACAAGTTCTCTCTTTTCATTATCATCTTCAGTAACAATAACATAAAGTTTTACATCAGCAAACGGCTCTGTTTTTCCTTTTACATCATCAATAGCTTTACCTTCATAATAAAAAGCACCGCTTTCTGGATAAAGCTCTTCTATATTCGGCGGATTTGTATCTTTAACTACTGTATGAGAAACCTCTTCTTTATTTCCTGCCTTATCTACAGCTGTAATCAATAAAGTATTTTCACCTTCTTCAAGCACTACTTCTTTTGAAAATGATTGAACATTCTCTGCCTGAAAAACACTGTTCTCGCCTAAAAAAATCTCGATATCTGCGCTTTCAGAAACATTTCCTGAAACAGTTACCTTTTGTTCTTTTGTCACAAGAGGCAATTCTGTAAGCGTCAATACGGGCTTTACCAAATCACAAACAACAGTAACCTGTTTTTCTGCACTTAATCCAAGAGCAAATGACTTAACAACAATTATATTTGCAGTATTTGGCTCGAGTGCAACATCATAAAATATAATATTCCCATCTGGAAATGTTGTTTTTCTCACAAGATTTCCATTCAGCCAAAGTTCAACAACAGCATTTTGCTCTGTACTTCCTGTAACATCAATGTATCGCTCATTCACATAATCAGGAACATTCAGTTCTAATGTTAGCTGTGTCTTTACCTGCGCAAAACTAAGCGGCATGCAAATAACCAATACTAAAATCCAAACACCAATCAGCTTTTTCTTTCTTTGGTTCATCTTAACTCAGGCAAAGGCGCTGATTCTGATATTTCAGGCAATAAGCTCATTAATCTCAACATATCATCTTCATTTTTTACATCAGCATATGCTACATGAAAAACAATCTCATCTGCAAGGCTAAGTTCATCCCACTCAAGCTCGATAGTTTTTTGCAAACCACCAATCACTAAACCATTTAAAGTCAGATGGATAGTAATATTATAAGTAAAATCATCTTCAGCAAGTAATTCAAGCTCATTGAATTCTGCGGGATAAACAGTATAAGCTTCATGATCGCTTCTTTTTACATTAATACTTGCAATTTCATCCTTGCCTAATTCTTCTGCATCAGGACTTAGCATTTCAGAATCAAAATCGTATCTGTGCTTAACAACTTTGACTTTAACTTTTTTTATCGGCGTTAAATAAACACTAACTTCTCCAGGCACTTCGGTTGAGATAAAAGCAGTACTTTCCTTATATCCCTCTTTTTTTGCTTTCAAGATTCCATACGTGCATCTCGGAACATATGTCTTAAGCAACGCAACAGCACCTCCGCTTTCATACGACGTCTTACCTAACGGACAGGTATATTTCAGACAGGTAAATTCTAGTTCAACATCATCGATCGGTAAAAAGCTATTTGAAACATTATCGTAGCTGAATATCGTCATCAAAGTTTGTTTTCTCGAGCAATATTCTGCTTCAGTCGGTTCTTCTGTTCTAAATCTATAGCTTTCACTTGCAACACTTCCAGCAGCTGGATAGTTTCTTTCTATGCCAAGCTCTAAAGCAAATGAAAACAGATAATTATTTTTTCTATCCAAAATCGAAATCACGATTGGAAAGCGCAAGTCATAGCTGAATTGCCAGCTCTGTATGCAAACAAAAGGCAGATAGCGTTGAATCCTCTGCATTCCGCTTTCAAGCCAGCTTCCTTTATTCGGCCTTACATAGAAATAAAACGGCCATTTTTCATTAAAACTAAAGCTGACACTGAAATCTTTATAATTCAGCTTTAAAGGATTCCAAACAAAATGTTTTGCTAAATAAGGTTGATCTGCAGGAAAATCAGGATAGCTTGTCCTTTCAACCCTTATCTTCGGAAGATTTACCCTAATCAATGTTTTCAGCTTGTTTTCAACTTCGCTGGTATGCCATCTTTTCTTCTTGCAGCTCAGCTCTACGCCATTTAAAGGAATGTCTTCATCAAGCGCAATCAAGTCAATAACAGTGTATTCCATAAATTTGTTTGTGTTCTCTGCCTTCACCAATTCTTCTGCTATTTGATGTATTGTTTTAATTCTGTAAGGAAGTTCAATTTTAAATTCCTTGATATCAGCAACCTTTCTTCCTTGCTTATCGCTAATCGAAAGCGCGTAATTAACTTTAACTAAAGTATTTTCATCTCCGAATTCAACATTTGCTTTTGGTTCTGATTTTTCAACAATATTGTACTGTGCTACAAAAGGAGTAAAGTTCTGCAAGCATGATTTTAAGTTCTCATTAACATATCTTTCCATCTGTTCTGCTATAAACTGTAAAGGAGGAATTCTTAATGCTTCTAAAGTTCTCCAGTAAGGCATCATTCCATGCTCTGTTGGAGCAATAAGCAGATAAGAACTCATATCGTTCTTAATAAAATCAGGATAATAGATATATCCGCCTGTTGTTCCAATAATAGATACTCCTTCACCGCTTACCTTTTCAATACATGCCTTTACATAAGCATCTAATGGAGCTAATTCAGTCGGTAGTAACGGAGGTTTTGGCTTGAATATGATTTCTTTTTGCTTTAGATAAAAGAGTAGAAAAAACGCAATAACAATAATTAAGCCTATTAAAATGAACAGTGTAATCTGACCTCTTTTTTTCATTTTATTTTTTTCAGCTGCCTTATTTGATTAGCTACAAATGATTTAATCCATGCGGTATACAAACATACTAAAACAATAGTAACAAGTATAAAAGCGTTTGGTGAATTTAATGCTCTAAGCATTGAAAGTAAAGTTGATATCAAACCGATACCAAAAAATACTGCTAAGCTTATTCCGCAGAACTTCCAGTCGAAAAGCAGAAATCCGTTTGCTAATGATTTTCCTATCTTGCCTGATCTTGCAAGGTTTGCCTGAACAAGAGCAAAGAAGTAAAACAGCAAACCATATAGAATAGTTAAAAGTAAAACAGCTGCTGATTTAGCAATTACAGCCTGTAAAGCAAACGGAAAACCTATCAAAATAAATGCAAGCCCTTGAATAACGCTAATTGCTGTAAATTTCAACCAATGCAAAACCTTAAAGCAGCTTTTCTTTCTCATTACCATATTCCAAGCCAAAGTTC
>QMQQ01000037.1 GCA_003648985.1 Candidatus Woesearchaeota archaeon
TAAGAGGAGCTTAGCAATAGGCCTTACAGCATACTTTATCCCCTTCGCGCTCATCTCCTTGGCGAGCTACTTAGCATTTGGTTTTGACGTAAAGCCATCATTGCTGATCGGGTTGGCCACCTCGACTACCTCCCTTGCGTTGGTGTATCCGGCATTGAAAGAGAAGCATCTTTTCAGGGTTAAGACCGGTCACATACTCTTAAGTTCCGCGATGGTCGTCGACCTTCTTTCTATAGTTTCGCTTACTCTCCTTTTCGGCCTTCTAGATATATCTTTATTGATATATATTTTAGCAGCTGTGGTTCTCCTTTTCATGGCCCCGAGAATCGGTCGCTGGCTCTTCTCGAAATATAAGGGAAACATCGTAGAATTGGAAATGAAGTTCATCTTGTTCGTACTCCTTTCTCTAGCCGTCATATCGGAGAAGATATACGCAAGCGAAGTAATCTTCGTGTTTATAGCCGGTTTATTCTTTTCCGCACTCCTAAAGCAACATACGATATTAGAAGAGAAGTTAAGGGGGATAATTTTCGGCTTCATGGCCCCATTATTTTTCTTTAAGGCTGGCACCATGATAAATTTGAAGGTCGCCGATCTAACCGTCCTTATAATCTCTCTTGTAATTCTCTTGCTGGCCCTCTTCAGCAAATTCATAGCGACCTATTCAGTAGTGAAGAAGGTCTGCCGTCCTAGATTTGCCAGTTTCGCTGGTCTGCTTTTCAATTATAGACTTACCTTTGGCATAATCGCTTCGGTCTTCGGGCTTAGGTACGGGGTCATAAACGAAGGGATTTATTTTGCCCTCATGTCCACCATTCTACTAACCTCCATAGCTGCCTCGATCCTATTAAGGAGATTCCAGCATGTAACACCTACCGAACTAGAATAAAAATGGTGGGGGCGGTGGGACTTGAACCCACGACCTACAGGTTCCTCCAGGCCGCTCCAGAACTACATCATCCCCTAGGTCAGCGAACCCGTAGTTACTTCTGGAGCCTGCCGCCCTGCCTTGCTGGGCGACGCCCCCATCGCCCAATCCTGATTCAGTTTTTGGTTCTAAAAACCTTTCGTAAACCTTTAAATAATGGCCGGCTAGGTCTAAAATAGCCGGCCATAGCGGCGGGGTCCCACCCGGTCCCATGCCGAACCCGGAAGTTAAACCCGTCGCCGCCGCCGTGTTAGTGAGGTGCGCGAGCCCTCGCGAAGCGGCGGTGCCGGCACCTACCTTTTAAGGAAATCTTTATTTACAGACGGAAAATAGCCGAAACGGATGCTGTTTTTCCAGTTTCCGTTCGGGGGAGATTCGCAATACCCTCCCATACTTAACCTCATAATAATCTGGATACCGTTTATAATTCTGATAATTTATGGTCAGAAGATACAGGCTTGGACGATTTTAGGCGAAGTTTCGAGGTACCTCAATAAGCTAAAGGTATATAGGGACCGCTCAAAAGAAATAATGTTGAACTATGTACAAAAGAGGGGCACCATAGGAGAGGGCAGGGCCAGGTTCGAAGAACTTACCGAATTTGTTACCATTTTGCCCGTGGACATGGATCCTGTAGGCATAGTGAAGAAACTCGACCACGTCCTGACCACCCAAGATGAACAGCTTAAGAACGAGGTTTCTAGGCTTTTGCCTAAGGAAACGAATGAAATAGAGAGGAGCTGTGCTCTTAACATGGTCGAGGTGGCGATGAGCCTGAACTCCATCTATAAAATCGTGAGACACTACTACATATTAGGCAAGAAGTCCTCCAACGTCTACATCCTAGCTCAGTTACAGATGATTTTACCTATGCTTTTGAGGCAGGCAGAAGCCCTGGTCTCCGCTATGAAGGCCCTAGAAGAAGGCCAGCCCCTAGGTGATGGGATAGGTCCGTTAGTGATTTCTCATATGATGAGAGGCCACCCGGTCACTAAAGTGGCCAAAGAGACGGTAATGGCTGAAGTAGAGCACAAAGGGAGGCGTATCGCCCTCGTAAAGGCCGAGGGCCCGCAGGGGACGGTTGGGAGGGTCGATGAAGCAATAAAAGGCCTGCTTAACGGTCCTTATTCTGACGCTTCGGCCATCATAATGATAGATGCTGCACTTAAGCTGGAGGGCGAACCTACAGGGGAGGTCGCGGAGGGCATAGGCGCGGCCATTGGAGGATTAGGGGTAGAGAAGTTCAAGATCGAAGAATTAGCCTACAAATACGAAGTGCCCCTTTACGCTATTATAATAAAACAATCGATAATAGAAGCCATTTCCATAATGAAGAAGGAAATAGCAAACGCGACGGAAGAAGTAAGGAACTCAATGTTGAAAATTATAGAGAACAAGGTACCAGAAGGTGGAAAAGCGATAGTCGTCGGCGTAGGTAACACCCTAGGAATAGCCCAGTAGGTGACGACCTTGGAGGCCAAAGAACCCCAAGCGGTCGTTTCTGTTGAAGAATGTCCTCGATGTGGATTAATGAATAAACGGAAGTTCCAGAAGGGTGACTATGTGCTCAAAGAAGGTGGAGAATGTCCTAAATGCGGAACGAAGATGTACATCAAGTTCATTTACACGGAACCTATTTCTTAATCGTGGTTATCAGGATGCTTTCACGGTCTACCAGTACCGTATGTTCAAACTGGGCAACAGGAGCACCGCTGGATTCGACGAGGATCGGATATCCATGTACGACCCCAAGCTCCTCCAACCTTTTCAATTTTGAAAGGCCGCTTTCTCCAAATTTGGCATAGACCCATCTGGACGCAAAAGGTAACCCCTTGTAACTATTCCAGATATCCATAACCAGATTCCTTAACCCTTTATCCTTAACCCTTTTAGGATTAGAAAGCCGGTAAATGTTACTGTGGCCTTTATTGATTACATAGGCTTTAGCACGCCTATCCACCAGGAAGGGTTCTATGGCATAAGCCTCGCCGACTTTAAAAATGCCGACTGAAGGTCCACCTCTATTAGGTACGGATTCCCCGGCGTGTACCGTATACTTACCGAGTTTATGCCCTGCCAGGTTCTCAATCGTTTTAAAACCCAGAGAGGACGCCTTCCCTTCAACTACCTTTCCGAAGGTAGAAAATCCCATTCCCGGCTCTATGGCCTTAAGGGCATGCTCCAACGTCCATCTAGCTGCATCTATCATCCTATCCCAAGTGGAAGAGAAGCCCACGGTCATGGCCGTATCGGCTATGTATCCATCTATATGGACGCCTATGTCCAGTTTGACTATCGAACCTTTCTTCACTACTTTTCTATCGTTCGGAGAGGCCGTATAGTGTGCTGCTTCTTCATTTTGCGAAACGTTACACGGAAAGGCGGGCTCTCCTCCCAGCTTTCTTATATCGTCCTCCACCTTTTCACATATTTCAAGGATAAAAGCCTCTTCTTCTATGTACTTGATCCCCCTCGCTAAAACTTCAGCTGCTATCTTTCCGGCTTTTATATAAGCTTCCTTTGGTTCCATCGGTTAGGGAAAGCATAAAATACCTACCTTTTTAATCGTTTTTGTGAGAAGTGTTGAAAAAAGTTGCACTGGGAGGTACATTTGACCATTTCCATAAAGGCCATATGAAACTGATACGACGAGCCTTTGAAATATCCAACTACGTAATAATAGGGGTAACTACAGACGAACTCGCCTCTAAACTCGGAAAAGTGGACTTAGAACCGTATGAGAAAAGAAAGGAAAAAGTGGAGAAGTTCGTAAAGGAGGAATTCTCTAATTCTAAATTCGAAGTTCTCCCACTCGACGACCCCTTCGGCCCCATCCTCGAAGATGAATCGATCTGGGGTCTTGTGGTAAGCCCAGAAACGTTACATAGGGGGTACGAAGCTACACTCCATAGAGAAAAATCGGGCCTTCCTCCATTAGACCTTTTTATAGTCCCATTCGAGCTTGCCGAAGACGGCCTCCCCATATCCTCTACTAGGATCAGAAAGGGGGAGATCGACCCTCATGGTAAAACGTTTTATAGAAAA
>QMQQ01000038.1 GCA_003648985.1 Candidatus Woesearchaeota archaeon
ATATATCATTTTCCAAAAAAGATACACATCTCAAGCTTTCCAGCACCACAGAGATTAACAAAAATAATTTTTTTATTACTAATTTGTAAATTATTTTTGTTAGCCTAACTCTTCTCCATTATAAGCTTCTCCTCACCAGAGATTCTAATAACGACCTCATCCCCCTTAGCCAGGCCGAGAAAATCCCGTACATCTGCGGGTAGCCTGATTATCAGGGACTTACCCAGCGAGCCTACCTTCAGTCTAACTGCCTTCAGCAACTTATTCAAAAGCAGAATTCTCTGGGTTTCCTCAGGGTCAAGCAGTGTTTCTCCGCAATTCTCACATCTCAAACCCTCTACCTCGACATAGCTGTCTCCAAATCTTAACCTTACCTTCTCCTTCTTCATTTTTCCTCCGCAGGAAAAGCATTCTTTTGAGCTCATCGGCTCTCTCCTTTAATTCCTTTTTAATCTCTCCCTAGCTTTAACAGGTTCCTTCTTCTCCCTCAAGCTCCTTCAGCATCTTCCCAAATAAAAGTTTAACCTAGGGAATACTCTCTTTAATAGTCTTCCACACAACTCTTACGTCAACTCCAAAATAACCATAAATCAGCACATTTCGCATACCTATAATTTCTCCAAGGTATTTCTAGGTACTTCTCCCTAAACTCTTCTGGAATATGTTTTGCTGCCTCTCCAATAACCTCCAGAGCTCTAATGCAGGCATATACTGCCATGTCATTCCTCTTGAATTCTCCAAAATCAGAAATGTTACCGGAAAACTTCTCTATCTTCTGGATTTGCTGAAGTATGTCTTCTACATACTCTCTTACACTTTTACACTTTTTACTTTCATACCATTACAACCTCTTTTAAAATCCGCTCTCCTATCCCGGGTTTTGATCTGAGGGAACTCTTCATTACCACGTCTACCTCAACACCGAGTAGCTCTGAAAGATGATACTTCAGCTCAGCAAGGTCAAATAAGCTTGGAGTTTCATAAAACTCCACAAGAATATCAACATCGCTCGCTTCTCTCTGCTCCCCTCTAACATAGGAGCCGAAGATTCCTATATTTTTTATCTTAAAATTTTCCTGGAGTTCCTTCTTGTGCTTTTTCAGAATTTCTTTAATTTCTTCGAGCTTCATTTTTCTTACTTATTATCCAAACTTTTAACTTTATTTTTCCTTCTCCATGCATTCAAAGGCTTTGTCTATTAGCTCTCTAAGAACTTCGCTGAACTCGGGTATGGGTCTCTTCTTGGCTCTGTAATCATCTATTTTCTCAATCTGATCTTTATATAACCTTACGTACTTAGCCTGAGAAAGTTCTCTCATATATTGTAATGATATAATTATCCTTTACAAATATTTTTGATGAGATTAATCTTTACATGTAAAGTTGTAAAGAGATAAAGAATAAAAAATCTTTGTGTTTAAAAAGGTGGTGCAATGCCTTTTGAGACCCTCTCCAAATACACCCCAACCGAGCTTGAAAAGATTGTTGAATCCCCCTGCCCCTTCTACATACCGAGAAAGAGAGTCTTCAGCGGAGTTTACGCTCCAGCTCATGAGCTTGCAACCAACCTGCTGGCGATAAAACTCCAGCAAAAACTGAAGGAACTCCAGCTTACAGTGAGCACAGAGCAACCTCTAAGAAACATCAACGGAAGGCTCGACCTGAAGATAACGAAAGGAAAAATAAGGCTGAAGAACTCTGGTAAAACCTTGGCAATAGTGGAGGTGAAAACGGGGTTTAAAGCTTGTTCAACCAGTCACTTCTCTAATCATACTTCTACACCATATTCGCTGGCGATTTCCTTAAATTCTTTTATGTTTGGAAATCTTCTACCATAAATCCTTTCAACAGTTTTTCCGGTTCTCAGATATTCTATCATATTTTTTGCTATGGTTTTTGCCCCGTAAATGCTGGATGCTTTGATAAGATACTCTTCATCAAATCCTGCTTTCTTTAGTAATAGCATTGCATATATTAAATTTCGACTGGATTCTTTGTCTACAACAATCGAGTGAAGAGCTATATCTTCAACTCTTAACTCCCCAGCACAGGGTGAATAATAATAGTAATAATACTTTGAAATTATATCTATTTTATATTTTGACATAGCTGTAAAAGCGGTGGGCTTGATATATCTGTCTATTTTTAATCTATTCTCGGTCTTGAAAATGAATCGTCTTCCCTCTTCCCAGAGAATAATTGCTGATTCATCATACTCTCTTACTATTCGTTTATTCGCGTAGGAAGAATAATCCGAAAGAAACTCGTATAATAAAGGGTGATAAGCTAGCTTGTAACGTTTATCTTTCTTTTCTACTACTCCCAGGTAACTTAGTTCTCTGAGATATTTTCTAATAGTTTCTTTTTCCAAACAGGTTTCTTCTCTTATCTCATTGATATTCTTAAAATTTTTGTGGATTGAAAATAGAATGTCAAGCTTCCCTCCGGCAAGTATTTTCTCCACCGGTATATTGGATGAAAACAGTCTTCTAATGTTTTCTGCATGCTTAGAAAAATAGAATTCAACTATTTTTTTCCTTCTTATCCTTTTAATGTTGAGAAACTCTTTATATTGTAGTTCATTAACCAGTACTGAAACCCTACTTTGACTTAACTTGCTCGTTTTTGAAATGTCCTTGACAGTAGTATATCCTTCAAATACTTGCCTGAGAATCATTAGTTCGCTGGTTTTTAAAATTCCCAATTTTAATATCCTTTAAAAATTTTTGGGAATTAAATAAGAAAGTTATATAAATAATTTTTGTATGAATCCCACCAAAATCAAAAATTTGCAAAAGCCTACGGAGCCATAAAATCCGAAGAAGAAGAGTTCGATCTCATCAAAGAGTGCGCGGAACTGAGAGAGCTGTCTTTCAGATCAGAGATTAAAGTAGTTCAGTAGATGCAAAGGCGAGCGGGATTCCCGCCACTTACTCCCGGCCTCCGGGGAATCTGTCTGTTTCTGTGCCTCAGCTCGCCTGTGTAGAGAACCCTGCCCCTGGTGAGCTTTGGAATCAGGTCTGCGGTGTAGAAGTAGTAAAGCAAAGGGCATCCTCCCGTGCAGACGTTCGGGTATAGGGGGCAGGATGCGCACATCCTGTGCCTGGGCTTCATGTAATCCTCTCTGATCTCTCTGACCTTCTCGTGCACTGCCATGAACTCCGCGATTTCTTCGGGTGTCGTTTCCCTGAGGTCAAATAACCTCACCTCCTCCGAGTTGTGGGAGCAATCCGTTACCGTCAGGTCGGGAGCTATGTCCATGTGCACCCTCGTGGCTCCGCACCTGAAACCCCACGCGTTGTTCAGCCTGTACTCTATGAGCTCCAGGTCGCTCTGGGAGTACCAGCAGTAGGGAAGCGGCATCCTGAGCCTCACGCTCACGCCCGCATCCATGCCCAGCCTTGCGCATTCATCGGCGATTCTCGCGAGCACTGGAATCTCCTCTGGCTGCACCAGCACGTCCCAGTTTTCCCCTCTGGGATGAGGGGTGGTGAGGATCAGGTTTATCTGGTGGATCCCCTTCCCCGCGAACATTTCAACGACGTTCGGCAGGTCTTTCAGGGTTTTTTTGTTTATCGTAGTTATCGTCGAAACGTGGATGCCGTAATCGAGAGCGAGGTCTATGGCTTTCATCGACTGCCGAAAGCTTGATTTAACTCCCGTCAGGCCTTCGTGGATCTCTTTCTTCGACCCGTGCACGGATACAGAGAGGCTGTTTAACCCGTTTTCGATTAGCCTGTCGAAGAACTTCTCATTGGACAGTTTTCTCCCGTTCGTTATCAGGTGAATCTGCTGCCCGAGCTCCTCGCCTCTCTCCAGTATAGCCATGAGGTGAGGGTAGAGGGTGGGCTCCCCTCCTATC
>QMQQ01000039.1 GCA_003648985.1 Candidatus Woesearchaeota archaeon
ATTCTATCTCTTGGATCATGGAGTACAAGGATTGGTGCTTTTACTCTTTTTGTATACTCTTCTGGATCACACTCCTTGAAGCTTGTAATCCTTCTCTTTAAAGAGTTCCACTTGATTCTATATAAATTCTTGTAGGCTCTCTTTATGAATCTTACTAGCTGATCTAGATCCTGTTCATCTCCATTCTCGTTGTGCCTATAATAGTCTAATACTGGGGAAAACAGAACTAATCCATCAATATCTACACTTGCAGCAATTCCCATTGCTATTGCTCCACTAAAACTACTAGCAAAAATGAATAATCTCTTTATCCCAAACCTTGTTCTAGATAAATCCCATAGACTTATTAATTCTCCTTTTCCTAGCTTTTTTATTAATCCCGAGAACTCTTTAACAGGGTTTTTATCCAAAAAGTAGCCCTTACTCTGGAATGATCCAGGATAATGAGGCCAAAACACATTATAACCCTTGTTATACAGAAATCTTATTTGTTCACTATGCTCACAACTACTCGGGAATCCTTCCAATATAAGGATGCTATCAACTGGTTCTTCATGAACTAAAAAATCAATAAAGATCCTGCCTTGATAGGTTTTTAATATGTGCTTCTTGCTAGCCATTTTATTCTTCAACTAGCCAGGTTATCTTAATAGTATTGCTGGTTTTCCTGGTAATGCTTGCTCTGCCTTCTTTTTCAAGATTTCTTCCTCGCTATTCTTTGCCTCCTCGTTGCTCAATACTACTATCTTTGCCTTGAATTCTTCTTCTAGGAAGTCTTTCACATCCATTAATGCTTCTCTCTCCTCGCTCCAATTCTTAAAGCTTATTCCTAGTTTCTGCTTTATAGCTCTCTTTACTAGTCTTACAACTATTTGCATCCTGTCAGCATAATCCTTTTTTAGCTCCCCTATGATCTCTCTTGGATTCTTTGTTCTTTCAAGTATCTCTTCTATTCTTGTGATAAAGTCATAGAGCCATTCGTCTGGACCAATCAATATGATCTCTCTTGGTTGTTCTATCTTTGCTAAGTCCTTGGCTTTAGCAATGTCTCTCAATAGTTCTGCAACCATTTCTTCTTCTTTGTCTAATACTGGGTTTATCGCGTTCGTCTCTGCTTTTGGCCATTGAGCAATACTCACAAAGCCTTGCTTGCCAATCCTACTCCATGCCTCCTCGGCCATGAATGGAATGATTGGTGCTAAGAGCAAGACCTGTGTCTCTAATGCCTTATTTATGATCTCTCTGTTTGGCTTGTTCCTAGTCCTCCTGAGATACCATGACAAGTCTTTATTATAATCAAAGAAAGCTCTTTGTATGGCTGTTCTGAACAAGGTTTCCTCCATTGCATTAGTGGTGTCGATTATTGCTTTATTTATCCTTGAAAGCATCCATTCATCAATCCTTCTCTTTTCACTTGCTCCTTTATCATATAGCTTCTCTATTGATTCAAGCCATTCGAGTAGCTTTGTCTTCATTGATTCTGCTAGCTTTGAATCCCAGTTACAATCATCAATACCTTCTCCTCCGCTAAGAATAGTTATCCTGGTAGTGTCTGGGCCATATTGCTCTACTACTTGTCTCATCAACAAGAAGTTCCCCTTGCTCTTGCTCATCTTTTCTCCATCAACAGTTAGGAATCCATTTATACCTATACCTCTTGGCCAATACTCTCTTGGAAAGATTGCTGTATGGTTAAACAACATGAATGGTAGGTGGTTATTCAATAAGTCTTTTCCACTATTCCTAAAGTCGAATGGATACCAGTAGAGGAATTCTTCTCTTAGCTGTCTCCATTCATCTCTCTTTGGTTTTCCTATTCCTAGGAATACATAGTCAAAGAACTCGTCATTAATCTCTTCTAATGGCAACTCCTTGATCTTGTGAGAAATAGTGTAGTAGGCCATATAGACTGTTGAATCACTCAAGCTCTCGATTACCCATTTCTCGTCCCATGGAAGCCTTGAGCCTAGGCCGTATTCCCTTGTGCAAGCCCAGTCGTTGAGCCAGTCAATCACGTAGTGGAATTGTTCTCTAATTGATTCAGGATACAACTTTAAGTTGTCTAATGCTTCGTGTGCAAGCCTTTTCCATTCAGGATTAGAATAGTTTAGGAACCATTGGTCTTCAACTATCTTTACTATTCCCTCTGTGCCACACCTACAAACCACTCTGCCGCTGAGCTCATACATAATGTCTGCCTCATTCTTGTCTATTAAGTGCTTTTTTACTACTTCTTTAGCCTTCTCTACTGGCATTCCTCCTACTAGTGGAAGGTTCTTCTTCATTACTCCCTCATAGAATCCCTTCTTGTAGACTAGTTTCTTTGCCTTTTCCAGTTTCTCTCTCTCATGTTGATTCTTTATGCCCCATTCTTCCACTATCCTGACTGCTGGTTCATCACCTAGGTCTTTTGAATCAATAATCTTTACTATTTCTATCTTTCTCACTTCTTCTGGGTCTAATCCATACTTCTCGCATTCCTCTGGGTTGTTCCATAGATCCTTCAGGCCTATATAGTCATCTGGAGCATCGCTTGGAACAGATGTAACTATTCCAGTACCTCTTTCTGGGCTACAGAAATAGCTTGGAAGGATTGGTATGGCTTTATGAATCATTGGTGCTATGGCTTTCTTGCCTATTAATTCTTCTCCCTTCACCGTTCCCAGGATTTCTACTCTTCTTCCTTGCTGTTCAAGCTTTATCGCTGCCTCTTTGCTCAATACCCAGGTCTCGTTATTAATCCTTGCTTTGACATATTCAATTCTTGGATGGACCCATAGATTTGTTTGTCCAAAAACAGTTTCGGGTCTTAAGGTTGCTGCTATGAGCATATAGTCTTCTCCTTCTACTGGGAATTTTAGCAATGTGAATTCTTGTGGAACCTCTCCCTCTCCTTCCAGCCTGGCATGATCACCTATTGGTCTATTACAATTTGGACACCAGACAACTGGGTGCTTGCCCTTAACAATGAATCCCTTCTCTCTTAGCTTTCTAAACTGCCATTTAATGAATCTATCATAGTAGGGGTTAAGCTCGGTTGTGATGAATTCTCTTCGCCAATCAATGCCTGCACCCATATTAGTAAAGTCCTTCTTGAACTCTTTAGGGAAATACCTTACCCATTCCAATGGATCAGCAAACCTCTCTATCTCTTCATCAGTGAAACCCATGTCGCGCATAATTCTCCATTGCTTCTCCTCTCTCTCTTTTATGCGTAGAGCGGCTGTCTCTATTGGGCTACCAGTACAATGCCATCCCTGTGGGAATAATACATTATAACCCCTCATTCGTTTATATCTAGCGAATACATCAACCCTTGTCAGAGTGAATAAATGACCCAGATGTGCATAAGCATTAACATATGGATAAGGAAAGTTCACAAAGAATTTTTCCCTGTTGTCAGGGTTTGCCTCAAATATCCTTGCCTCTTGCCACTTCTTTATCCATTTATCTCTTATCTCTATGTGTTTTTTAACTACTTCGTCTTGTACCATTTTAAGTCTTGGGTTAGAAATTATTAATATAAAGTTTTCTTTCAAAAGAACCTAAATTTTTCAATATGGAAAAGAATTGGTTACCATTTATC
>QMQQ01000040.1 GCA_003648985.1 Candidatus Woesearchaeota archaeon
ATCCTTGCCGGGGTGAGCCGGCTAACCGGGGAGGGCACTATCAATACCCACGGAATAGTCAGCGATATAGACCTGGTATTCGATTCTACCCACGGCTTGAGTCAAGTCATCACTCTTGATGGCCAACCTGGCCAGAATATAACGATAAACCTCTCTCAAGATGATACTGGTGCGTTGGGGGCTGGTTATGCTGGTGAAGGTACGCTGGCGATTCGTGATGGAGTATCACTCGAGAGCACCGATGGCTATCTCGGCTATAAGTCCGGTGCTACCGGCCAGGTCACGGTCGATGGGAGCGGTTCGACATGGACAATGAACCACGGGACCGGGAGTTTATGCATTGCCGATTATGGCCAGGGGATGATGAGCATCACCAATGGTGGACAAGTGAGTTGTGGCCGTGCTGACATTGGACGAGAGTCTGGTTCATCAGGTCAGGTTACCGTCGATGGTAATGGTTCTACCTGGATAGTCAACGGCGTGGACTGGTGGTGGAAGGTATTAGGTCTCAAAGTCGGCTGCTATGGACAAGGAACATTGGATATAACTAATGGTGGTGTAGTAATAAGCAATGCAGAAGATAGTGTAAATTACTTGGGTTATGGAGCCGGTTCTTCCGGAGTGATAACGGTTGATGGTAGTGGATCGAGGTTGGTAATCAGCAACCTATACATTGGTGGAACTCACTATTGCTCAGGTGGAACAGGTGAGTTGACGGTATCGAACGGCGGCAACGTGGAAGTCAACGAACGATTGACCATTTGGGGTTCCGGAAGGGTGAATATCGACGCAACCAGCCGGATCAGCGTTTGCGATGCACTCGTGCTTAAACAAGATAGTTCGTTGACGGCCGAGGAAGGTGCAACAATCCATATGACAGGTGCTGCCTTCCGGAATGAAAGCGACAATTCGTCCAACCTGGCAGGTTTGGCGTGCCTGACGATGATATTCGAAGGCCAAAGCGGTATCGTCGATACCTTCGAGGTAGCCGGTGAGGATAAAGGGGTGGTGATGGAAGGTTTCAGTACTGATAACTTCCTTCTTGGCACGTTGCAACTTGGTGGCTCTACTGCGGGGAAAATTCAACTTGTTGATGATTTCGATAATCAGCCTGGTTTCTCTGGTAGTGAGGCGCTGTACGTCAACAATCTGATTATGAATGCCGGTGCCTCGATATACCTTAACGGATTGAATCTCTATTACCTCAATGGAGCAGGCCCGAAGCAGTATTTCCGCGGCGATTCCAATCTCGACGGCATCGTCGATGACGGCGACCTCAATATTATCTTGAGCGACTGGGGCAGTTCCGTCCCACCGGGCAATCCCCGTGCAGACTTGACCGGAGACCTCCTCATCGATGACGGCGACTTGAATCTCCTCTTGATCGATTGGGGCAAGGGTATAGGGCCGGCCTCGAGTGGGGCTGTTCCTGAACCGGGGACAATGGTACTGCTGCTGGGTGGCTTGGGTATTTTGCTGCGGAAAGGACGTGAGTGAGTTCGCGGTTCTCACGCTGCCATTGAGATTAAAGGTAAGGAATAAAAGTTCATTTTTTCCCAGCCACCGAGTGTCAAAACCTCGTGGGAATCATGTATGACGCTGTGATTAACAGGCTGAGTCTCAGCGAGCAGTACGATTATGTTGGAAGGTGTGCATCAGCCGACGAAAAGGGTTATCCAGACGGGTTCACAAAGAGTTTTCAGCTCCGGCCAGGAGGTTTACCGCCCTTTTCCAAGCGTCTTTTTCTCTCCCTCTCTTTTCGTGTTTGTATCGGTAATCTGTCTTACGAATATATTCGTTAAGTTCCTTGAGCAAGGCCGAGTATTTTTCGATATGTTCGGCGATGAGATATTTATGGAGCGATGGGTCTCTTGTTTTTCGTAGGATTAATAGCAAGTGCGGGACACACAGGCCGTTGCTTTGTTCCAAGGCAGCGCGGAAGTTGTCGTCATTTATCCATTCGAGGAACGTGTTCAGATAGACTTGCCGCATTCGCGCCAGGGCGGTACAGGCAGGACAGAGCGAATCGTGCGACCATGATTCTGGAATGGTTCTTTTCGTGATTCTGGCGGTCGGCTTGGTTCGATCTTTCAGAAAATCAAGGAATGCGCGTACCTGGTCGCGATATAGTATTGCCGTACCGAGGCCGTTGCCGAACTCAAGCAGCATGTGAGCGTGCCGGCGACAAAAACCTCTTGAACGGATAAGTTTGCCGCGAAGAGCGACGCTGTTGACCTTCTCGTAGAGCAAATTTTCCATGTAGCGATGGGCATCACGCTCCTCAAGGAAGCACAGCGGACATGTTCGAGCGGTGCGAAATGCTTCGATCATTTCGTAATAAACAATGTGTTTCTTTTTGTGAGATTTTTTCATAGGTCTTAACAATTAGATTAGCAGATCACGTTTGCGAATATCTGCTGACGTTTTTCAACATTGTCGCGAAGAAGGCTTTATTTTATATTGATGGAGATAAAGGGGGATAAATTTTTTATAAATCATGGAACTTTATAACGTCCTTGGCGACTAAAAATTGTTAAGAATGGTTGATCACAATTAATTATATTGTGTTATTAGTAATACGGGAGCTGTTTTCTGAAACCGGTTTAACATGCGTTGTCGGAAGAGGTTAGAAACCGGGGTGATGATTCCTTCCAGAGATAGAGTAGTAATGAGGTCAAGACGCAATAGATATGTTACGATTACCATAGTAATGGTGGGGCTGGCTATTTTTCTGTCTGCATCAGTGCTGGGTCAGATACAGGTACAGGTAGTTGCCGTTGGCAAGACCCCCCTCAAGCGTAATTCTGATGATGCACGATTAGTCAAGGTAGATAAGAACGGCAAGATAGAAATTCCGCTGGTCGAAGTTGATGAACAGGTGTCCAAGTATCTTGAACAGGCCAGGGAGATGATACAGAAGAAGGACTATGCCAGCGCCATAGAGATTCTCCAAGCCTTATTGAATTGTCCCAAACAATGTTATGTGGCTACGAGTGATGGTCATCGTTTTGTATCCATTGCCTATAAGGCGATGGAGATAATATCGACATTGCCTGCCGATGCGATGGCTCTTTACAGGAGGCTTTACGATCCCACCGCCAAAAGGATGTTTAATCTCGCTGCTGAAAGACTCGATGAATCGATACTTCGAGACATTACCGTGAGGTATCTTTATACCAGTTATGGTGATGATGCATTGAACCTTCTTGGTGCAATCCTTTTCGATAGGGGGGAGTTTACCCAGGCGGCTGAATGTTGGCAGAGGGTTTTGCGTCTCAGGAGGAAAGGTTCACGAATCGAGAAAGATAAGTTGAACGAAGCAGTACTGCTTTCGAAGATTGCCGTAGCATCGTACCTTGCCGGGGATACAGATACTGCAGAGAAGGTGCTTAAATTGTTGCGTCGTCAATTTTCTGATGCTCGAGCCAAACTTGCCGGTAAAGAGCAGAATGTTTTTGAATATAC
>QMQQ01000041.1 GCA_003648985.1 Candidatus Woesearchaeota archaeon
AAGAGATTATCTCACCTGTCTTTGAGTTTCTTGCTATCCTCTTCGATCCGAACTGCATCTTAGCTATCCCCTCGGCGGAGAGCTTGCCAGGACGATCACCTCATCCTCCTTGATGATGTGCTGGAGGATCTCGAATGACCAGTCGAAGTCGAAAGCCTCGTTGAGCCTTTTTATGACAGTGGAGTGCTCAACGTAATCGATCATCGTTCCGTAAGAGCCCATCCTTCTCTTTATCTCTGAGGGCTCAAATTCCCTTGTCAGGACATCGGTTTTCATCTTGCTACCTCCTTCCGGATTTGATTTCAGAATGGGTCTGAGAGGCTCTATTTTGCCGCACAATCCATTCTTTCTGCCTCAGACCTTATTTATCGTCCTGACCTTCTGGAGCCCCTCTATGGGCCTCTGAGAGGCTCATTCATCGGAGAGGTATCCCGGCCTGGGGTTGAAACCCTCCTTGGAGAGTCTGGATTTGATTCTCTCTGTCTCCATCAGGTTTTCCTCGAACAGCCTTTTGATCTCCTCTTTGGAGAGGGGTTTTATCCCTCTGAAGGTGATCTTCTCGAAATGGAGGATGATCTGAGGGGAGGCGATTGCCTGAACGGTGATGAGAAGTTTCAGGAGGGGCAGGCCGCTCTTTGAGTATCTCTCCTCATACATGGGTGAGAGCCTGACCTCGGATACCCCTTTCTCCTTCATCTCGGATATCATCTCATCCAGGCTGGCAAAGGTTATTCTCACCTCATCATCACTCTCCTTATTCGGTTTTTAATGTTCTTCTCCGTCCTGATATCTCCCCACTTCCAGAAGGAGATGGGGAGATTGCAGGGCGGAGTCTTTTTCATAAATTGGTTGCCTTCTTCACAGCGGTCTATACTGTTAAAGCCTTAGATAGAAGTTGACAGCTATAGATGCCAATGATATGATTAGGCTGGGAAATTAACTCAGTTGAGGTGAGTATGTTGAAGGCGATAAAAATAGAGCTTCCAGAGGAAATAACTCAGCTATTTGAGGAGAAAGAGCTTGAAAGCTCTCTCAAGAGGTGGGCTGTTTTGGAGCTTGTCAAGGAGGGGAAGCTCTCTTCCGGTAAGGGCGCTGAGATATTAGGTATGACGAGATGGGAGTTCATGGAGCTAATGTCGAGTTACGACATACCGATGGCGAACTTCACCAGAGAGGAGCTTAGAAGGCAGGTAAAAGAGAAGGAAGGGAAATAGGATGGGGATCATAGCTGACAGTAGCCCTCTGATAAGTTGCGCGAGGGCAGGTAAGGTGAAGCTAATCAGATATGTTTACCCAAAGATCGTTATCCCTCCATCTGTATACAGAGAGATAGTCGTAGAAGGAGCGGGAAAGCCGGGTGCTGAAGAGATAGAAGAGGGTATCTCTATATGGGTGGAGATAAAGGAGCCTAAAGACAAAAGGTTCGTCAGTATGATGAGAAAACACCTGGGCGAGGGAGAGAGTGAAGCGATAGCCCTGGCGAAAGAGCTTAATGGATATCTCCTTGCTGATGAGAGGAAAGTGATAAATGAGGCGAGGAGGTATGGCATAAGGATTAAAAGCACTTTGCTTATGCTTCTTGAGGCAAAGGAGAAGGGATTGATACCAAGTATAAGAGCGGAGCTTGATGAGCTCATTGCTTCTGGCTTCCGATGTTCCAGAGCTCTTTATCAGGAGATTTTAGCGCTTTCAGATGAACTTTCTATACCTTAGGCGCTCAGCATGCCCCTGAGTTAAAGCGCCTTCTTGAGTTCCCCCCTTTATCAGGTATAATTCACTTGCTATTGAGTTGCTAATTCGAGGGAGAGAGGAAAATAGAGAAATCCTTATTCGGTTTTTAATGTTCTTTCCCGTCCTGATATCTCCCCACCTCCAGAAGGAGATGAGGAGATTGCAGGACAGATTAGCCTGTTAAATTGACATTGAGGGAGTAATTGACTAAAATCCCCTTGGGGGGTGAGAGCATATCAGCTCTTTAAAAGGAAAACCCTCTTATTGAAAGTGAAGTGTTTCCCGGCGTAAAAGGCAGCCTTGTTACCATCGGAATATTGACAGATTATAACTGGCCATGATAAACTGGTGATAAGCGATCCAACGAGGTGAGCTATGATGTCAAAAACGATAAAGGCAAGATTTAAAAACGGAGTTATAGAACCTCTTGAGGAGGTGGAGCTTGAGGAGGGAGAGGAGATCACTCTAACCATAGTGAGGCTTCCCAAGGTGAGAGATGAGAAGGACGCTTTCAAAGAAAGTAGAGGTGGATGGAAAGAGCTTATAGACTGTGAGGAGCTGAAAAGGAAGATCTACAAAGATCGCCTGATTCACACTCGCCCTGAGGTAAAGCTATGAAGATCTCCTATCTAATAGATACGGATTGGGTTATCGACTACTTAAACGACAAAGAGCCGGTTGCTTCTAAGGTTGAGAAGTTAAGGGAAAAAGGTATAGGGGTAAGCATAATCACTTTGGCGGAACTTTACGAGGGCGTTTATTACTCCAGAAACCCTGAGGCTTCGGAGAGGAAACTACTTGGATTTCTGAGCGGAGTTGCCATCTTAGGGATTGATGAGGGAATCTGCAAAACTTTCGGGAAAGAAAGGGGAAAACTCAGAAAGAGAGGTCTATTGATAGGGGACTTTGATCTTCTTATTGCTTCGACCTCTCTTTACTACGGGATTCCTCTTTGCACAAACAATCGGAGACATTATGAAAGAATAGAAGGACTAAGCATAATCTCCCTCTGAAATCATCTGATATGCCGCTTCGGCGGTGCTTTTTATTTTCAATGAGCTAAAGCCCCTTCGCCCATCTTTCGATCTTGCCCTCTATCTCCTCCCTTCTCACGGCGTATCTCTGTCTCGAAACCCTTATTATCTTCTCCCTGTTTCCCTGATAATCGAATCCGTAGAGAGGAGGCAGGGTCTTTGCTGAGAAGGGGTTAGAGCTTTTGCCGTTTATGGCCATTCTCAGGTATATCCTGTATCTATCCAGGTTTATGAGATCCTCTTTGCTGAAGGAAGGGAGGAACATCCTCTCGAGGAACTCAGCGTCCTCTATCCCAACCCTGAAAGAGATTATCGTTCCGACATTTCCGAAGACCGCCTCCATCAGGGATCTATCAAGCTGTGAGATATACTGATGAGCCATGGTCAGGCAGAGCCTGTATTTCCTCGCCTCGGAGAGGATGTCGGGGAATATCTCGGTTGAGATGAAGTTCTGGAACTCATCGATGTAGAGGAAGAAATCTCTCCTTCTCTCCTCCGGCAGATCCACCCTCTCCATGGCTGAGAGCTGGAGCTTTATCGCTATTAGAGATCCGAGGAAGGAGGAGTTCTCCTCTCCTATCTTCCCCTTGGAGAGGTTACAGATCAGTATTTTCCCCTCATCCATCGCCTTTCTGAAATCGATCCTCGTTTTGATCTGAGCCACGATGTTTCTTATGAG
>QMQQ01000042.1 GCA_003648985.1 Candidatus Woesearchaeota archaeon
AAAGTTTTGGAGGTAAAGCTTAAACAATATGAAGCGTATCTCTCAGCTATAGGCCCTTACATTGATGTCATCAATTTATCAGACGACATGGGCACACAGCACGGTCCCATTATTAACCCGGAGCTTTATCGCAAAGTTGTTAAGCCACGGCAGAAGATTTTGTGTCAAAATATAAAAGAAAAGACCAACGCCAAGGTATTTCTACACAGCTGCGGCGCGATTTCCGAATTGATCGGCGACTTCATCGATATCGGTATTGATATTCTGAACCCAGTACAGGTCAGCGCTAAGGGAATGGGAGACACTGCGTGGCTCAAACGGGAGTTTGGCAAAGACATCGTGTTCTGGGGTGGTGGGTGCGACTCGCAGCACATATTGCCTTTTGGCACGCCTGAGGAAGTGGAGCGTGAAGTCAGGCGCAGAATCGAAGATCTCGCTCCGGGCGGGGGGTTCGTCTTCGCGCCAATACATAACATTCAACCAGGCGTGCCACCGGAAAACATTGTGATGTTGTTCAAAGCCGCGCTGAAGTATGGCCAATACGCTTAACCTTTCTCGAGAACTGTTGGAATCCTGGTTGCGCAAAAGAGGCTGGAGGGGGCCAGGCAGGAATGGCGAACCGAATTTTCGGCAGCGTGGGTTGGTATATACAGGGCCCGGGCTTGCTTGAGGAGATCGGGCGTCACCTTAAACCTCTGGGGCGCCGGATTGCGGTCGTAGCCGATGAGGTCGTGTGGGGGATTATCGGGCCAGCGTTCGACAAGGCTCGTGGCGATATCGATCCACAACATCTGATGTTTGCCGGTGAGAACACAAGGGAAGAGGTCGCTTGTCTTGTGGATGGTGCAAGCGATAGCGATGTCGTTGTGGGGGCAGGAGGAGGCAAAGCGCTCGATGCCGCCAAGTTGGTGGCATATCGTCTCGGCAAGCCAATGGTTTCGTTTCCGACGATCGCTTCAACCGATGCACCTGCCAGCCGCATTTCCATTCTTTACACCCCGGAAGGGGCGGTGGACGAGATTGTGGTGCTACCAGAGCCTCCGAGGTTGGTATTGGTGGATACTGCGGTGATCGCCCGTGCGCCCTCTCGTTTCTTGGTAGCCGGGATGGGAGATGGGCTATCAACTTGGTTTGAGGCTAAGGCCTGTTACCAGGCCAAGGGTAAAAATAAGCACGGCGGACGTCCTACTCTCGCGGCTTTGGCGATAGCCGAACGTTGCTGCCGGACCATTTTGGAAAATGGTCTTGGGGCCCTTGAGGCTGTGAAACGCGGCTCAGTAACGGATGCGCTTGAGGCGGTTGTGGAGGCTAACATCCTTTTGAGCGGTGTTGGTTTTGAAAATGGCGGGGTAGCCTTGGCCCACGCGATAAATAACGGCTTAAGCGCGCTACCCGAGTTCCACAGTGCAATGCACGGGGAAAAGGTGGCTTTCGGACTGCTGGTCCAATGCTTGGTAGAGGGAGCGGAACGGGACTACAAACGATTGAAACAGTTCTACACCAAGGTCGGTTTGCCGCTTCACTTGGGGGCGCTTGGCTATGAAGGTCAGCCGGAAGACGTGGCCGATCGCGTTGCGTCACATGTTTTCACCCGCGAATTAGACAAGATAGCTAACGAGCCAGTGTCTGTGACGCTGGAAGGCCTCAAGGAAGCGTTCTTGCATGCCGATTCTCTGGGGCGGAGAGAGGAGGGGCTGGAATGACCTTGTTTGATTTGACCGGCAAAGTGGCGCTTGTGACGGGGGGTGGCCGCGGTCTGGGCCGAGGGATGGCTTTTGCATTGGCGCAAGCCGGGGCAGACGTTGCAGTAACAAGTCGCACTAAATCGCAGTTGGAAGAGACGGCAAAGGCAATCGAGGCCTTAGGGAGACGCGCGTTTGCGGTCACTTGCGACGTGACGCAGCCAGAGTCTATCGAGAAAACCGTTAAGGCAGTTTTGGACCGCTTCGGGAGGCTCGACATCCTCGTAAATGCGGCGGGTGTCAACAAGCGGACGCCCTCCTTGGAGGTGACCCCCGAGCTTTGGGATCTCATTGTGGACACCAATCTCAAGGGCACCTTCTTTTGCTGTCAAGCGGCAGCGAAAGTGATGAAGGAGCAAGGTGGGGGCAAAATTATTAACATTGGGTCGCTAGCAAGTGAGATCGGACTTCCTCGCAGGGTCCCTTACACAGCTGCTAAGAGCGGCGTTCTGGGCCTGACAAAGGCGTTGGCTGTAGAATGGGCTTCTTACAATATTTGTATAAACGCAATTGGCCCTGGCTATTACAGAACCGAGATGACGGAACCTTTATTTGCCGACAAGGAATGGACAAAAAAGTTGCTCGCGCGCATTCCCATGAAACGGGCTGGTTTGCCGGAAGACCTCGCTGGCGCAGTAATTTTTCTAGCTTCAAAAGCATCAGACTATGTTACTGGACAAATTATTTACGTAGACGGAGGTTTCCTCGCTGGGTGGTTAGACTAACTGTGAAAGGGGGAGATGATGCTGGAGGAGCTGAAGCGTGCTGTACTTGAGGGGGACGAAGAGCGGGCGGCGGAGCTTACCCGGAGTGTGCTGGAAGAGGGGATCGAGCCCGCGCGGATCTTGAATGAGGGACTGGTCCCCGCCATGGACGTAGTAGGGCGGGAGTACTGAGGAGGGTAAGCGGTACATCCCCGAGATGCTGATCTCCGCTGAGGCCATGAAAGCGGCCATGGAAGTCCTAAGGCCGAAACTGGTGGAGACTGGGGCGAAGCCCAGGGGCAAAGTAGTCATTGGAACGATGGAGGGGGACCTCCATGACATCGGGAAGAACCTGGTGGCTATGATGCTTGAGGGGGCCGGGTTTGAGGTGATCGACTTAGGGGTTGAGGTCACGGCCAAACAGTTCGTTCACGCGGTGGGGGAGCACAAGCCTGACATCCTGGGGATGTCGGCCCTTATAACCACTACCATGGTGCACATGCCCGAGGTAATAGAGGCGCTGAAGCAGGCGGGTCTACGGGACAAGGTGAAGGTCATGGTGGGGGGTGCGCCGATCACTCAGGAGTACGCGGACGAGATCGGGGCAGACGGCTACGCCCCGGATGCGGCAAGCGCAGTGGAACTGGCCAAGCGGTTGGTAGGGGAACGCTGAGGTGCGAGGCGGGAAAAGGAGGCACGTTCTCGTGCTGCCTCTGGGAAGAGAGGTCCAAGCTCTTCTTGGAGAAGGTCTTCTTGAGGCCCTGACGCAAGCCGGCATCCCGCTGCGGAGCGACTGCGGGGGTCTGGGAATTTGTGGAAGATGCCGGGTTCGGTTCCAAGGGGAGGCCCCTGCGCCCACGCCCTTCACAACGGGTTCACCCAGCTCCCCGCCACCCACCGGGCCCTCCACGGGGAGAAGGTCGCCTTTGGCCTCTTGGTGCAGTGCCTGGTGGAGGGGGCCGAGGAGACGGAGGAG
>QMQQ01000043.1 GCA_003648985.1 Candidatus Woesearchaeota archaeon
TTTCATTATATGGTATCTTTGAGATTCTTCTTAATACACTTGAAAACGTAACATATCTTACGACAATCAAAAGTATTAATTTGTTCGCATCTCACAAACAACCAGAGCCTATACCTCCTGAAAATATTCTTTCAGATGAGAAAATTGTCAACGATGCTGTTAAGATAAGAGAAAATGATAAAAGGAGGGATTGAGAAGGCATTCATATGAAAGCACACACAGATTTGTGGGACAAGATTGAGACCGCTCTGCGCCTCAGAGGCATCTTCATCCGCAACAAGATTCCTCTGCCTCTGAAATTGCTCGCGGTCTTCCGATACCTTCTCAATCCCTCATTCCGTACTATATCCCGCAGCTTGGATATTAATGTTTCGCATGTCGCCGTCTGGTCCTGGCTTCACAAGCTCGGAAACAGCTTTATGGACACAATATTCCGTCTCGCTGGCCCAGCAAACGTTGTAGTTGTAGATGAAACAGAAGTCAACTTCGGCGGCCGCCACATCTTCGTCTGGGCCGCTATCGAGCCCGAGTCCCGTAAGATTGTGATGCTCTGGGCAACCCATGTAAGAAGCGGTATCACAGCACTATTGTTCTTCCGAAAGCTAATCAGGACCGTCGGAGCACCGGAGCTGGTGATCACAGATGGCGGTCCGTGGTACGACTATGCACTCCAGAAACTAGGAATAAGACATGTCGTGATGAGCGGTGACGTGCGGAACTATATTGAGCGTTGGTTCGAGACTCTGAAAGACCGAGCAAGATGTTTCGATGTCTACTACCCGACGAAGAAAGGGGATTTACGTGTGCTGCTGGAGTGGCTAACGGTGTTTGTTCTCTACTACAATCACGTTCGCTATCACCAGACGCTGAAGAGGCCACCTGTACCGCTGGGCGGACATCGGGAGTACGAACGGTGGGAGGTGACCCTACTTGCCGCGCTCTCCTTATCTTAACAGCATCTTTGTGATAAGCCAAAATGTTTATGTATTTCTTTTTCTATAATATGATGGTATCTGGTATCTTAATTGGTAAGTTATTTGGGGGTACTCACTTTGATTAGATACAGTAGAAACAGGGGAGCTATTATGTTAAGGTTGTGGTTTAAGAAGAGACAGTTTAAAATTGTTTTTATTTCAATCATACTGCTCTCGTATATTTTTTCCGTTTTTCTAATGAACTTTTCAACCACGCAAGGGTTAACCTCTTTTGCGTCAGAATACACAACAGCACCAATAATTCCGGCAAATTTCAATCAATTAAGCACATTAACATCAAATTTAGCTTTTTCATTAGGCTCTTCTAGAGAAAGTACAAGTATTGGAACTATCTCAAAGTATGATATACACTCACTGGCGAACTCACCATGGCCTATGTATCAGAATAATCCGCAACATACTGGTTTAAGTCCATATAACACAAGTAATAATCAAGGAGGAATGATCTGGAGACATTATTTTGGGGTAAGCGTATGGGTATCATTTGCTATTGACAGCAATAATGTAATTTACGTAAACCCGCACGACAGCCACTTATATGCTATTAATGGAAGCACAGGTAGTCTTCTATGGGATTACTCACTTGGTGGTGGTAGTTCAAAATCTACACCTGCTATAGGAAGTGATGGTACAATATACGTTGGTATTGGCGACGGTCTAACTGCTGTGAGTCAATCAGGGGGGTACAAATGGCATTATCCCGCTGCAGATGTTTTTGAATCATCACCTGCAATTGGGGACGATGGTACAATATATGCTAGCTCGCGTGATGGATACTTACATGCAATATGGCCAAATGGCACACAACGATGGAAGTTTAAATTAGGAACTACAACGCGGTCATCGCCTGCAATTGGAACTGATGGCACAATATATATATGTTCTGGTGATGGGTATCTCTACGCAATATGGCCAAATGGCACACAACGATGGAAGTTTCAAACAGGTAACAATGCAGGCGCCTCACCCGCAATAGGAAGCGATGGTACGATTTACATTGGGTCTGATGACACACATCTCTACGCAATATGGCCTAACGGCACGTTGAAATGGAAGTTCCAATTGAATGGTCTTGCTGGTGTTTCCCCTGCAATAGGAAGCGATGGTACGATTTACATTGGGACAAGTGAGAGTACTCTTTATGCAATCCAACCTAATGGTACGTTGAAATGGAGATTCACAGCTGATAGTGCTATTAGATTCGCTCCCGTAATCAGTTCTGATGGCATAATTTATTTCTCTATTAATTATTACCTGTATTCATTATGGTCAAATGGGACTCTACGCTGGAAATTCCAGACTAGTGGGGTAATTCAAACATCACCTGTGATAGGTATCAATGGCACAGTATACATAGGGACCGCAGACGGTTATCTCTATGCCATTGGAGGCGATAAAATAAATAACAATCCACCGATATTGGAGAATGCAAAAACCCAAATAAATCAAGAGGAGAGTAATCGAAGTGAAGTTACTTTTTCGATTACATACACAGACCTAGACAATGACCCTCCCACCAAAGTAATGGTGTATATTGACCAGATGGGGTATGAAATGTCTAAAGCTACTTCAAGCGACAAAAAATATACTGATGGATGTATATATTCACTTTCAATAACTCTTGATGAGGGGGTGCATAGTTACTTTTTTGTAGCAAGTGATGGACTAAATACAACTAGATTGCCTCATCAACCCGATGAATACTATACAATAACAATTTCACCAGGAAATTTAACTACAAATCCACCTTCCTTACCTTTCCAAAATCCTTATGTGATCGCTATAAGCATATTTGCTGGTATCTTTGTAACAACAACACTTTTCATCAAACGGGTTAGAACAAAAAGTTTTCCAAAATCCGAAGAAAAGAGAGAAAAAAAGAGTACAATTGAAAAGGAGGTGCCTTCCAGACCGATGCAATTATATGAAGAGCTCTATGCAAAGTTTTTAGAGAGGGGATATGATTTGGAATATCTCAGGTCACTTGATGCATCTATCCGGCGTGATTTTGCGTTATGGCTCTCTGATAAACTCATTGCAGAGGGTAAACATGAACTTGCAAAGGACATCTTAATAGAAATCGGAGAGTATGAGAAGGCAATTCCTATCCTAATTAGTCTTGCAGTGTACAATAAAGCACAGGGGAACATAGAAAAAGCTAAAGAAATGTATGAACTTGCTGCCGAATTATATAGAAAAGTAGGCGATATAGAGAAAGCCAAGGAGATTGAGAACCATATTAAATCTCTTTAATTACTAACTTTTTTGCACAAA
>QMQQ01000044.1 GCA_003648985.1 Candidatus Woesearchaeota archaeon
GCGCCTGTGTGTCTGTCCCCACAGATAGCACATAACTACTGGTTATGTGCCTGTGTTCAACCGAGCACAGTAAAGCCCAACCACAAAAAAATATGTGAGTAAAAATGGGAAAGAAAAGAGATAGAGACATGATTATAGGAGTGGGCGTAGCAATGGCTATAGTAATGTTTGCGACATATATGATTCTTACAATGTCACAAGCACCCACCGAGCCAAAAACAATAACCATAAAGTCAGACACACAAGAAACGGCAGTTGCTTTGGATGTCGTGGCGACCCGAATGTTCGCCAGTGGAACTTATCCCGATATATGTGTTATTGCCAGGAGAAGTGGTAGCACTTCTACAGACTATGATAGTGCAACTGGTGACAATGACTTCCAGTTCAACCCCTCAGACACAATAGATGTTTGTGTGTACGAGGATGAGAACAGTGGAGACGGTGATGCTGATTGTGGTGGCACAACAACTGGTGAGTCATCTTACGACTACTATCCAAACTGTAAGTTTGGTATTAGCGTGAGAGATCTTGCAACAAGCAACGGCAAGATTGGTGATACAGCAGAACTAGTTATAGAAACTGCTAGGGAAGGTAGCAAGCCAACCTTCACTGGAAAGTACACACCGACAGGAACTATCGTTACAACTGGCACTTCTACAGGTAACTTAACCTTGGATGCAGGTAGTGAAAAAACTGTAGACATGTATCTGGAGATAGGTTCAGATGTATGTTACGGAACACCAATGGAACACTCAGGTCTTGACTATGTTGCCATTGTAACCTGTGAGTACAACGGCACAGTTATAGACGATGTTGTGCTTAAGAATGACGGTGCTTCAGCAAGCGACGCTTGGGAAGAAACAAATGATCCAGAGCAGTTTACTTTAACTTACTCTGACAGTAAGACTGTGAGCTACAAAGTTCCATTTGACATCTGCGATGTCAAGAACAAGAACTTTGACATGCTCATAGAAGCCGACGATACAAACAACCCAGGCGATGGTCAGACTATCACCTGCACAATGTATGACGTTGGTTTCTACATTGATGCAACTACAGGTGAGTGGAAGTTCGGTGTAGAAGACGAAGACGGTAATGATGTTGGTCAGTCATCACACGGTAGTTGGACAGTCTACATCAACTAAACATTGATAGGCTCTTCATGAGCCTATACTTTTATTTTTTCAGGATAAAATGAAAGCGAAAAACATAGTGTTAGGACTTTTAACGATAGTGGTATTCAGTGGTTTTGTTAGTGCTGCAATTACCGTGACTTTAGGCAGCCCTGCAGATAACAGTTGGTCAACTTCAAGAACAGTGACTTTCAACTGCACCTGCACGGGAGCTAATGCCACATACGATATAACATGGTTTGTTGACGGTTCAAACATAGGCACTAACACTTCAGTTAGCAACAACACACCAGTTTACCACTCTTATACTTTCAGCGCAGACGATTGTGATGGTGCAAGTTGGAATTGTCAGTGTGATTCTGGTAGCGAATCAGCAACGAATGGAACAGCAAGAACGATAAAAGTAGATTCAACTGCACCAACGATAACCTACGATGGAAAGAGCACAGTGATAAAAAGTCCAGCACGCCCACTTGAATTCACAACCTCAGACAACTGCGGGATTGATAGCAGGTGGTGGCTACGAGAGAACTACGACAGTAGTAGTTCTACGAGTTTCGTAAATACTGACGATATATCAACGTGGTCTATGATTCCAGGGATTTACACTTTCAACTACTCTGCCAACGATTCGGCAGGTAATGTGAAAAGCATTCTGACAACAATAAAAATCAGGAAAAAACCCGTGAGTTATGGTGGCACAATAGAAGAAGAACTTCCAGACTACAGTAAAAAACAACCCCTCAGTATCTCTAATCTTGGCAATCTCGCCGATTTGACCACCAACTTAAAAACTATAGCAAATACTGAGGTTGCAAAGATCGGTGATTTCGTCTTGAGGGTGTGGATGTTAGTAGTTGGTGTTGTTCTCGCTGGGCTCGCACTGAGATTCAGGTAAACAACAACTTCTTTCTTTTTTTATTTTTTGTTGTTAGAATTGGAATTGGGGAAAGTTGGAAACCTTAGCTTTCAGAATCGAAAAAACAAAAGATGAAACCAAATTTTTTCAGGAAAACCATTATCTATGTAGTTTTTTTATCACTTGTCACTATGACTCATATAACTCACGCAATAAACATTTCCACGTGTTCAAATCTAAACGAAACGGGTGCAACATACTATCTAACAGCAGACATAATCAACTCCTCAACATCCTACTGTATAAACATTTCAGCGAATAATGTAACCCTGGATTGTCAAGGGCATACAATAGACGGAGATAATGTTGCTGACTATGGGATTTATATCAAAAGAAGTGTTGCTCAAACAACTAATATAACAATAAAGAATTGCGTAGTAACTGATTGGGATACTATCGGAGTTTATCTCAACAGAGCAGATAAAAATATTTTAACGGACATTACATTAACAAATCCCGATTATAATTTAGAGCTTATCTATTCTGATTCAAATAATCTTTTTAACATTGAAGCCAATTCAGGCACTTATGGCATATATCTTAGCCAATCAGATTCTAACAGCCTGATAAACATATCTGCCAGCCTCAATAATTACGGTGTTTATCTTTCAACTTCAGATTCAAATAATCTAACAAATATTACAGCTAACTCAAATACTGGTTGGGGGTTAGGAATGTATAAGTCAAATTTAAATAAATTGGTAAATGTAACTCTTATCAATTCCACAGAATTTGATGTTTATTATTCTACAACACGAACGGATAATGACTGCAATAATGAATTTACAAATGTAATTGGAACAGATAATAAACCTATCGTCTTCTTTAATGATTCAGTAAATATACAAAACTGGAATAACAATGTAAGCGAAATAATTTTGTGCCATGCCGATAATTCCATTATAAATAATTTAACTATGAATAGGACAGGTATAGAAAATAATGGGTTAATAATAGTAGCAACTCAAAATACAACCATATCAAATTCTAAATTTATTGATTTAGAGTATGGCATTTATCTTCACGGTTCGGGTTCAAATATAATCTCAAACTGCACCGTAAATTCAAATACCTATGGAATTAAAATTTATCGGGACTCAGACAACAATACAATAGCAAACTCGACAATCTCAAACAATACAGATGCGGGGCTCTATCTTCACGAATCTGGCTCGAACGATCCAGAATACAATA
>QMQQ01000045.1 GCA_003648985.1 Candidatus Woesearchaeota archaeon
ACAATGCTGATTTTATACTGATGGGAGCTACAACAAAGGGGAAGGAACTGGCCCCCAGGGTGGCTGCCCTTTTTAACGTTCCTATGGCGTCTGATGTGCTTTCTGTTTCTTATGATGGTGGCAGGGTAACAGTAAAGCGGTCCCTGTTTGCCGGAAAAGTTTATGGAGATTTTGAGCTTTCTTCCAAACCCTATATCATAAGCATCCGTCCAAAGGCATATGAGAAATCGGGACCGACTTCCTCTCAAGAAGCGGAGATTTTGGACTTCTCTTTCTCCTTCAGCGATAATGATTTTGATGTGGAGAGAATCGACCTCAAGGAGAAAGAGGTTGGAGAAGTTGACGTTACCGAGGCCGATATCATCGTCTCAGGGGGGAGAGGGGTAAAGGGTCCTGAAGGTTTCAATCCTCTTAAAGAGCTTATAGAGGCTCTTCAATCCCTCAATGTGGGTAAGGTTGCCCTGGGTGCTTCAAGGGCGGCTGTTGATGCAGGATGGATTGACCATTCTCATCAGGTTGGACAGACAGGAAAGGTTGTGTCACCCAATCTCTACATTGCTTGTGGAATCTCAGGCGCAATTCAGCATCTCGCCGGTATGCGGACATCAAAAGTCATAGTTGCGATAAACAAAGATCCTGAAGCACCAATTTTCAGGGTGGCCGATTACGGGATAGTGTGGGACCTTTTTGAAGTAGTCCCCAAAATGACCGAGGAGATAAAAAAACTTGAGGTGAGGTGAAAGGATAAAAAAGCTCTGGCGTTCTAAATTACTTCCTGTTGTTTACTTGATTTTCTTTATGTTGAATGGGTGTGTGTACTTTAACACCTTTTACAACGCCCAGGTCTATTTTAAAAAGGCCGAGAAAGAGTTCGAAAAAAACGGTCGAGTCACGCCTGCGATAAGAACCTCTTATCAGAAGACAATAGAGAAGTGTGCAAAGGTCCTTGAGTACCACCCCAATTCTCGATATGTTGACGACGCCCTTTTTCTGATGGGGAAGTCTTACTATAGACTTGGTGAAAAGGACAAATCCCGCAGGAAATATGAAGAGCTTCTCGAGTACTTTCCAAAGAGTCCATATCGGGAAAAAGCACTCCTGGAGCTGGGCAGGGTGCTGCTAGACCTCGATCAACCAGATTCCGCAAAGGTCGTTCTCTCTGAGGTAACTGGAAAGTATAAGGAAGAAGTTGATCTCCTGATAGCCAGGACTTATTTCGTTGAAGAGAGATACGATGATGTTCTCGAGGTCCTCGAAGGATACATTCCCCGACTGAAGAATGAGAGTTACAAAAAAGAGGCGCTGTGGCTTGCTGCAAAGTCCTCGTATAATCTTAAGAGATACGATGAGGCAGTTGAGTATTTGAATCAATACCTGAAACTTTTTCTGAACAGTGACGAAGAGCTCGAGGCGAGAGAGTTTTTGGGTGATGTTTTCTTTAAAAAGGGGGAATTTGAAAAGGCCAAAAAAGAGTACCAGGCACTTAATCTTTCGCCAAATTCCGCACAAGCCCAGGAAATCCAGATAAAAATTGCTCTTTGCGAAAAGGGTATGGGGGAGATAGAAAAGGCAAAAGGTCTCCTCAAGGAGATAATCGATAAAAATCAATCATCACCTCAGAGAACCCACGCCCTTTATGAGATGGCCCTCATCCTCGAAGAGGAGGATTCGCTCACGGATGCCGTGAAATTATATGAAGAGGCAAGCAAGAGTTTTGGTGAATCTGAGTACAAGAAAAAAGCCCTGAACAGGTATCAAGCCCTGAGACAGCTTGTTGAAATCTCATCTACCGATTCTCTCGAGGCCAGGATCAGGCTTGCTGAGATATATCTCGTTGAGCTCCATAGACCCGAAGAGGCCCTCAAGATTTACAAAAGCATAGTGGATTCAGCAGGAGAGAGTAAAATTGCCCCTCGTGCCCTTTACGCCTTACTTTACATACGACTATTCCTGGTGAAAGATGATGAAGAGGCATTGAACTATTACAATCTCCTCAAGGAGAAGTTTGGGGACTCAATTTATGCAAAGGAGGCACAACTCCATTTTAAAGACGTTTTAGAAAACCTCAAAGGGAGGGATAAAGGATGAATAAAAAATTCTGGATACCATGGTTTTTTCTGATTTTTCCACTTGTTACCATGGCTCAGGGACAGGAACAAGAAAAGAAGCCCCTCATAGTCGTTGAAGCTATTGGAAAAGTCACGCTTAAGCCAGATATTGCCTACGTAAACGTGGGTGTTACCCGTGAAGCCGTTGAAGCATCGGTTGCATATAAGGAGGCCAATGAAATCATGAACAGGGTGAGGAGTTCCCTTTTAAAGATGGGGATAGAGAAAAGGGATATAAGGACGGTCAAGTTTTCGCTCTCACCAAAATATGAATATCGGAGTGGAAAGCAGATCCAGGTAGGTTACATTATGGGTCACACATACCGGGTTAAGGTACGCAACATCGGAAAGGTTGGGGAAGTGCTCGATGCTGCTCAAAAGGCAGGGGCTACCGAGTTGGGTCAGGTTGTTTTTTCCGTTGATGACCCCACCCAATATCAGAGAGAGGCAAGAACCATTGCGATGAAGAGGGCAATTGAAAAGGCAAAGACCCTCGCTGATGCAGCGGGCATTTCTCTCGGTCCCGTATGGCGTATTGAGGAGGTTTCTTATCCGTATCCTGTGAGGCCTCTTGCCGGAGAAGTAAGGTATGCAAAGGCAGAGGTCCAGCCCCCTGTGGAGGCGGGTGAGATGGAAGTTTCGGTGAGGGTCAGGGCGGAATTTGAGATTGGACCCGCTCAATAAGGATACTTTATCTAAAAGTTCCCTGGAGAAACCCTCACAGCTTTAAATAAATGAAAATCAAAAGGGTCTATTTGACTGAAAAAATTGTAGAAGAGGGGGAGATCCTCATCAAAGTTGGCCCTTTTTCATGTGATAAAGGCGTCCTTCCCGGTCAATTTTTTGAAGTAAGATGGTCTAAAGGGTACGAACCTCTGATTCCGCGTCCTTTCAGTCTTTTTTATCAGGACGGGGACAAGCTTGTTTTCTACGTTAAATCGGTCGGGAGGTTTACACGTTCCCTCGCTGACGCAAATCTCTTTAAGGAAATGCTCGTTTTTGGCCCTCTTGGAAAACCCTTCCCCCAGAAAGAAGCTTACCTTGTGGG
>QMQQ01000046.1 GCA_003648985.1 Candidatus Woesearchaeota archaeon
ATAAGCACAGCAGTGAAGCTGGCCCCTTCCAGAAGCTCCTTCCATAAAGCCTTCTTCCCAAGCAGAAATTTCTGCATCTTCAATCAGTTTTTCCCTACCTTCTTCAACATAGATATCTTCTTCGCGTTCGCCGGATTCCATTTCCTGTTTTGTTTCTTCGCTTGTTTCTGGCATATCTTCTTGCTCATAAACATCTTCATAGACAATTTCTTTGTTTTCTGGCATTTTTCCTTGAGGAAAAGGTTTTTGTTTAAATTCTTTTCGTTGTGCAACGAAAGTTTCTTAAAAAAATAAATTTAAAATTAAACTTAATGGAAAACCTTGTCGAATATTTGAAACAGAAATTTAAACAATATAAAAAATCAGATATTGTTTTCACGACACACGCAAAGATTCAAGCACAATTCAGAGAAATCGATCTCGAAGAAGTTAAAGAAAATATTATAAACCCTAAAAGATTATATTTTGTTGAACGACAGGAAGCTGATAAACCAAACGAAGAAAAATATAACTGTTATTTTGGATATAGCAAAACTAGGTGTCACAGATACGTTGTTGTGGTTAACAAAAAATGTCTGGTTTGTACTGTTATAAAAATAAATAGAAGGTGGCAATATGTTTTTGAAAAAAAATCCAAAAAAAGATTTCATTTTTCATTATGATGCTGAGCATGATGACTTAATCATTTTTGTAAAGGGTGAAAAATCAAAAGGCAGTATAGAACTTGGCAATGTAATCGTTGATTTCTCTAAAAACAAAAGAATTGTTGGTGTTCAGATTATCGGTGTTTCAGAATTTTTGGAAGAATGGTTGCCTAACAAAACACCGCGAGAATTTTTGAAAAACCTTGCTTATGCTTATTTTGAAATAGTTCATCCTAAAAGCAATTTTGTTATATTGAAAATAGCTTTGCGTTCTAAAATAAAAAATAAAGTGATGCCGATTTTTATGCCCCTCTTTTTTCCAGAGATAACAAAGAAAAGTCCTGCGTTAGCATATTAGCGATAGATTTTTATTCAGGAATGCTTTTTTAGATTGTATGAACCTGATTGATTTTGCCGAGATAAGCAAAGGATTGGACATGCTTGATAAGATTAAATTGATTCTTTTTGCTTCTAAAGCAAAACCTGCAACGTTTGTAAAATTAAGGATAAATCCAAAATCGCTTGGTGAAAAATATCAGTTTGATCAGGTATTAAAAAAAGAGGGAGTTATTTTTATTGCGGGACGGGATAAGAGTTATGAAGTGATTAGGTCGATAAATGGCAACAGAGTTAGATGGGAGTTTGAAGGGGTGTGGATCGGTTATGACCTGTTTTGGACAAAAAAGGATAGAGAGAGGTTTTTGCAATACAGTAGATTAATTGGAAAACAGCCAAAGAAGGCACATTTGATTGCAGGAAGATTGTATGGTTATCCAGAATGCTGTATTAGACAATATGTTAGAGAGACGCCCGAATATATTAAAAAGCATTATAGCTGTTATGAATATTATAGCAAGATACAGGAAGGCGATCAAAAATATCCTTATGTTTTTCATCAACCATGCAAGGTTGATTGCAAGGCAACAGCTGCATTGAATAAAAAATATGAAAGCGTCGTTAAAAAGAAAAGTAAGAAAATATGGCGTGCTTTTAGGTTGAAGAGTGAGTATGCAATGGATTTGATTATAGACAGCTATTCTGATATTACGATTGATGGAAAAACCATCTGGCCCGAGAAGGATGGATTTGATTATGCGGTTATTACAAAAGGAAAGATTGATGGTTACTATCAGTTGATTTCATTTGTAACAAAAAGATATTTTGAGAGAGGGACTGTTTTTAGAGGAAGGGTTCTAAAGCAATACCATTACGCCAAAATAAAAGTTGATAGGATTAAAGATGTTATAGTTGGGTTGCATCACGAAAGAAAACATCCTTTGATAGGAAGAGAGTACTGATGGGTTTTGATGCAATAAAGCTTGCTAAAGAAACTGAAAAGGTTGTTTGTTCTGGTAAGGATAGAAAGTATTACAGATTTAGGGCAGCGAGGTTTTATGGAGGAATAGCTACTGCTGACTGCGTTGGTTGTAATTTAAGATGCATTTTTTGCTGGAGTTATAATATGGTGAGGAATGCTGATATGGTGGGAAGATTTTATTCTGCTAAAGACGTTGCTGATAAGTTGGTTGAAATTGCAAAGAGGCACGGATTAAATAAGTTAAGGATAAGTGGAAACGAGCCGACGATTTGCAGAGAACACTTGATTAGGGTTCTTGAAGAATTAAGCGAGCAAAGAGATAAACTCCTTTTTATTCTTGAAACAAATGGAATTTTGCTTGGGGCTGATGAAAGTTATGCTGCTGAATTGGGTAGGTTTGATTTTCTGCATGTAAGAGTCAGCCTAAAAGGAGATAGTGAAAAAAGATTTGAACAAATTACTGGAGCAGATGGAAGGTTCTTTAATTATCAGTTAAAAGCTCTTGAGAATTTAGTTAAGTATGGAGTAAGCTGTCATGCTTCTGTTATTCTCGCTGAGGATGTTGATGGACTGAGAAAAAGGTTAGAAAAGATAGATAAATCGTTAGGAGATGTTGAAGTTGAAGGATTGATTTTGTATCCTGATGTTAGGAAAAGATTGAAGAGAGCTGGATTATTGTGAGTTTAGGAAGATTCGAGAAAAATTTTTAATATTCCAGTAAGTTAATGCTGAAAACAAAGGAGGTGTATTCAATGGCAAAGATCGAAATCGAAGAGGAAATGCTCAAGGAAGTTGAGAACGACATAAGGGATTTAATAAACTGGATTGAGGTATGGAACGAGCAAGAGAAAACTGGTGGAACAAAGCTGATTGAAGACGAGCAGGCAGAAAAGATGAAGGAAAAATTGAGAAGTATTGCAGATAAGCTCGGTTTAGCAACGCTTTAGGCTTGTGTTTATTTTTTTGATTTTTTTTTATTTTATAGGATAAAATTCAGGTTTAATTCTTTTGCGTATTCAATGACTTCGTCCAGTTCCCTCATTGTTAGCTTTCTGTTTATTTCTGGAAAGTTTGATGCGAGGTAATGAGGATAATAT
>QMQQ01000047.1 GCA_003648985.1 Candidatus Woesearchaeota archaeon
AGAAAAGATGAGATTAATACGAAGAGAGATTGAACATGCTAAACAAGCAAGTACTGCACAGGAACAGCAAGCAAAACAAGCAGAAATGCTAAGAGAATATGCTGAAAGTTCAAGAAAATATGCTTTAAGAGAAAGCTATGGAGGTTATGCTGAAGCCGGACTTGCTGCATGGGAAGCAACAAGACGAAAGAAAACAAAAAAGCCGATATTTGTTGCTATTGAAAATCTTTATCCTGAAAACTATGGAGGACACCCAGAAGAACTTAGGAATCTTGTGAAGAACGCAAGAAAGGTAATGGAAGATATGTTGGTTAAAAGAGGATTGTCGAGAAAAGAAGCGAGGGATGCCGCTAGAACACATATAAAAATAACGCTTGATACTGGCCACTTAAATATGTGGAGGAAATACTGGCATGACGATCCAAAAAAATCAGTTGATGAAAACGATGCCGAATTCAAGAAATGGATGCTAAAAGAGGTTGAACGACTTGCGAAAGAAGATATGATTGGAAACGTTCATCTTTCAGATAATTTCGGCTACCAAGATGAACATCTGATTCCTGGAACAGGGATTGCTCCAGTAAAAGAAATAGTTGAAACGCTAAGAAAACACGGATACAAAGGACCTCTTACAGTTGAGGCTGGTGCTGCTGCAACAACAGAACCTGCTGATATAGTTGGTCTGTATAAAACATGGCGATTGTTTGGAAGTCCGGTTTACGCAGCACACTATCTACCACATTTCGCGCCAAAAAGAACATGGACTGAAATACAGTACAGTTATTTCGGACAAACGCAATCACCATACTTTGTTGTTGGTCCTTATGCTCCATCAGAAGACTGGACATTATGGAGCAGGGTTCCGCTTGAATAATAAAATAATTAAAATGACATCACTGATTGCTGAAGCAAAAAGATTGTTGGAACATACAAGAAAATGGACTGTGCTAGAAAGAACTATTGAAAAGAAAGTTAAAGAACTTGAAGCTTGCAAGAAAGCTTTACAAGAAGCAAAGCATCCAAAACATACCAAAAAACATAGTAAGCGCTATGCTATAATTTACAAAGAACTGCACATTTTAACAGCGTTGAAAAAGAAGATTGCTATAGATATTGAAAAAATTGAAGCTGATTTGAGGAAAGAACTCGAACGAATCAAAGCGCGAATTCGTGCCTGATTTTAGCAATTTCTTTGAATAATTCAATTGGTTCTTTTCCTGAAGCAGTCTGCTCTAAAACAAAATCAAGGGCTTTATCATGAATTCCGTTTTTAGCTGGCGGAACGAGTTTGATAAAATCGCCTATACCAGCAATGTTATTTTCTTTTATTGTTTTGAGCCAAGCAAGCATAAAAGCATATGCTTTTGCTTCCTCAAGAAAGCTGTTTTCAATTGGCTCTGAAAGAACATGACCGATTTCATGGCCTGCTGTTAAGAGCAATTCTGGAAGGCTGTTTTCTTTCAGGAGAACGTCGCTTATGAAGGGGTATCTGTTTATTGAAATGCCAAGCGTTGCTTTTCCGAAGCGTTCTTCGAATTTGATTTGTGGAAGAAGTTGAAATTGAATATTCTCTGGCAGCTGTTTATCAGTTGTTTTTTTGAATACGCTCTCGATGAAAGGCTTTAATTTTTGGATTTCGCCTATGAACTGAACATTGGCTTTTGATGGTAATGCAAGAAAAGACTCTATTATAGTTTGAGGAGTTTTTGTGCTAATTTGTTCTTCTCTTTGTTCGATTTGATTATGTCTGCTTTCATAAAGATTTTTCTGGTTTTGATATATTTGGTTAAGATTCATAGAGTAGTTTTGTATTGGTTGTTGCTGGTTTAATTGTAACGCATATTCTTGATGAAGATTATGGAAATTGTTAGCATTGAATGAGCTGGGCTCATAATCTATTTGAAAAGGTGCATTTGATGCTATCCCTTCAGATATTTTGTATGAAATTGAATAATACATTTTTATATAGTTTAATGTTTAATTTTTAATGTTTAACTACAAAACCATCTATTCCAGTTACTGTTGTTTTTATTTTTGTTTTGCCGAATGGCGGATTTGTATTTGGCCAAATCTCGAGCTGCTTTCCTGTTATATCGCAAAAGCACGGATAAAATCGTAGCTCTTCATTGAACCAGACCATAGTGAAAGATGAAGCGCTGAGAATTTTTAAAGGTTTCTTTTCGTCACGTGCGAGTTGCATTTCAAAACGAAAAATTTATATAGGAGTATTTTCTTATTTTCAATAAGAAAAATGAGAGACCCGTGGCTTGAACAGGATGAGCAGAATGAACCAGAAACTGTAATTGAAAAAGTCAAAAGAGTAACTAATCTCCCAATAGTTCATGGAAAATATGTTGATGTTTGGCGTATAAACAATGGAAATTCTCGTGTTTATCAAATAGTAAAGTATGAAAATGGATCTGTAGGAAATGTTCAAGTCAATGTTTATCGCGTTAAAATTGGAGAAGGAGGTCACTTATATGTGTCTAAAGAATGCTCTTTAAATCCGAACGACGAGCGCAGTTTAAGTAAAGTAGGTATAGGACTTCATTATCAAAATCTTAGAGAAATAAAAAAGAACCCTTGTTTTCCAGATGAATTAAGGGATGGCTTGGAAAAGGTTCTGAAAGCAATAGAAAATGTTCTTGCTTTGAAAGAGCAAGAATACCGAGAAAGTAGAGCAATCCTAGTTTGCTGATACAAACAATAAACAGAAAAGTTAATAAAAGCCCCGTTCTTTTGTTTTTTCAATATGCGTTTTACTATATTGCCAAAGACAAATCCAAATATACATAAATATCCAACTGAAGATTATACAATTGCAAAAGCATTTGCTAAGCGATTAAAAAACGAATTTGGTGATTTTCTAAAGTGTGTTGTGTTATTCGGAAGTGCTGCAAGGCGCAGTCGAGGACCTAAAGGCGATATAGATGTTTTGGTTGTTGTTGACGATTTGGCTATGAGAATGACAAGAGAGGTTGTTGAGGCATATAAATTAATTGTTGAAAAAACAGTTGCAAAGATAAGCACAAGATTGCATGTTACT
>QMQQ01000048.1 GCA_003648985.1 Candidatus Woesearchaeota archaeon
AGAAGACATATTTCATCTATGTTGTGTTTGGATCATTGTACTTCATATCTAAGGTGATTTACTATCTTTGTGGCTTTGTCGGTCTTACTGGGGTAATACTCGGGTTAGTTGCTTCAGTGCTGACAATCTGGATCGGAATTGCTTCTTTCAGAGAGTATACAAAAGCAGTCAAATCCATTGTGCACTGGTTGGCTTTCATAGGCCCATTGTTTATACTTCTTTACTCCCCTCTCCATATGACTGTCCGTATGGGAATTCCAGTATTCCAATTTCCTTTGGAGAAACTCATGATACTTCTGATATTTGAATCTCTTGCACTTGTACAACTCATTCTTTCCGTTCTTATGCATAAAAAATTGACGTTAAAACGTAGACCAAAATAATTAATCGACCTTGACTTTTGAAGTGCTTTAAGCAGATTGAAGAGATCCAAATCGATAGGGGCTTGAAATGAACGTTTATGGTCTGATGCTGGGTGCTACTGTGCTATTGGCGATTGGCTTTTGTCACCTGCTTGTCATGAAGGGTGAATATTATTGGGGAACCAGGTGGTGGCCAGTACTCCTTTTTGTTGGCTCTCTTTTTATTTTGATTTCTGTCTTGGTAGACGATAAATTTCTATCAGGTAGTTTTGGCATAATCGGATTTTGTCTGCTGTGGAGCATATATGAGCTCTTTAAACAAAAGGAGCGGGTCAGAAAAGGATGGTTTCCCAAAAATCCAAAAAGAGATGGCAAATAGAATTTGTGGGGGACCTAAAACACAGATGAAACTTTTACCTATTTTGTTTGGGGCCTCGATTTTAAGTGTGATTCACGCAATGATGCCAGACCATTGGGTCCCTATTGTCATGATTAGTAAAACTGAGAGGTGGTCGCCTATAGAAACATCTCTTATCACAGCACTTATTGCCATTCTTCATATAGTTAGCACTATTTTGATTGGCATTATCATTGGTATAATCGGTTATAAACTTTCCTCTACCCATGAATTTGTGACAAAAATCGCAGCTCCTTTGATATTGATTTTATTGGGAATTATTTATCTATTCTTGGGTCTTAAAAACTCACGTCAAGATGAAAACAAAATCTTTACAAAAAACCATAAAAAGTTCGCTATCATAGCCTCTTTAGGCACTGCACTATTTTTTTCACCATGTGTAGCTATTGGAGTGTATTATTTCACCGCCGGCACTGCTGGTGTTCTTGGGATAATTGCTGTCTCAGCCATCTATCTAATTGTAACTGTCCTTGGTATGGTGCTCATGGTAAATCTTGCCCTGAGAGGAATAGAAAAAATCAAATGGCAATTCCTAAAACATCATGAAAGGGGCATTATAGGGACAGTACTGATTGCCTTAGGTATACTTATGTATTTTGTTGAAATGTAGGGTTTAGAGTTCCATGATTGTTGGTGACCCCTCAGGGTCATGAGGATTCCAGGTGAGTTCTGGCAGGTGAACCTCTGCCAGGCGTTGATTGATTATTTTACCATTGTATTTGAAAAACATCCAGCCAGTCCCGGTATGATGGACCTTGAAGAAGGCAATCATTTCAAATGAAATCATGCGCAGGAGCCGAGCAGTTAGAATATGCTTGGTAATTGGAGGGATGTTTTTTGTAGGAATTGGGACTCTCGGGATAATCTTGCCTCTTTTGCCTACAACCCCGTTTCTCGTACTTGCCGCTATATGCTTTGCCCGAAGTTCAGAGAAATTTCACAACTGGCTCCTTAACAACAAATGCTTCGGGGCCTACATCAAGAATTATCGTGAGGGTAAGGGGATTTCGTTAAGGCAAAAGGTTATAGTCCTGTCCTTCCTGATATTGACCATAGGATATTCATGCATCTTCGTTCTTGATTATATTGTCGGCAGGATCATTTTGTTATTGATCCTTATTGGCGTAAGTATACACATCCTCAGACTTCCAACCTTGCATCGACCCGATGCTTCGGGGTCAAAAGCCGCCCGTTCCTTACCGGAAAAAGATGAGCAAGGAGGAGGTATGGGAATTTGCGGAAAGGATAATGAAAAGATAGGAGGTAAATCATGATCAGGAATTTTAAGAAAACCAGCATCTGGCCTTTAGTTTTGGGCCTTATATTTATGCTCTATGGCCTTTTCTCCCTGACCGGCTGCGCCCCAGTGATCTCCAAACAGTTGAGAGAGCAAGTAGCAAAGGAACTCACCTTAAGTGTGGTCTTGAAAGATCCGGATATCTATAAGGGCAAAACTGTCCTCTGGAGCGGGGTGATTATAAGCTCTGTGAACCTGAAAGAAGGGACCATGATCGAGGTGCTTCAAAAGCCTGCTGGCACGCAAGGAAGGCCAAAGGATGTTGACGTATCAGAGGGAAGGTTTCTTGCCTTACACCCCGGTTACTTAGATGTGGCTATCTATAGACAGGGAAGAGAGGTAACAATAGCCGGAGAGGTCCAGGGAAAGAAGGTTCAGAGACTTGGTGAAATCGACTATACCTATCCCTTGATCTCTGTCAAGGAAATCCACTTGTGGCCTGAAAAAGAAGAAAGGGTTTACTATCCTTACCCTTATTGGCATTATCCCTGGGGGTATTACCCTTACTGGTATCCCTATTGGTGGTGGTGAAGCAGAGGGTAGGCCCGAAAAAGGAGAGGATAATAACACTTTGGCTCCTCACCAGAATTTGTGCTGGCCGTAATAAGACAGAGCTTGAAAGCATTGGTCGAATCCGTTATTTAGGGATTTACTGAAACCTAAACAACGGAGGGTCGACTCATGCTTGTCTCTAGCTGAGGAGCAGAAGCTCAAAAAACATCGCATAAATTGGCAAGATGCGTGGAAAGAGATATATTGGGCGATTTATAGAGGTTGACCATGCGGTTGAAGGGAGGATAAGAGACCATTTGTTGAGCAAATCAGAAAACGGCAAGTATAGG
>QMQQ01000049.1 GCA_003648985.1 Candidatus Woesearchaeota archaeon
AGAATTTGAGTTTAGAAAGGAAAATTAAGGAAGATTTTTAGAATTTTATTGTAGTGTAAATTATAGATCAATATTTTATTTTATGTATGTCATGAATTCTTTTACATGTTTCAAGATTTTTTCATCTAAATATTTACTTATACAATCATGTACACATTTATTAAGTTTATGTAGTGAATTTAATATACATTCTGCATAAATTTTAGAAGCTCTTGAAAGTAGTTCTAAAACTTTCTTCTCATTCTTGATAAAATGTTTAAATGCTTGTTCACGATACTTACGATATTCAGGACACATCTCTTCTACACATTTCTTGTGGCACTTATCTTCAATTCTCTTAATTTTTGAGTAGTCTTCAATTACTTGGTAAAGAATTCTTTCACAATTACTTTGACATACAGGATTTATACATAGTACATAATGATATATTGAAAATTCAGTTCTAAATACATCATCAAGAAAAGTAGTTATGTATAAGTCACGAATTTCATACATTCTTACACTTCTATTAATAATACTTACTAACATATATGCAAGAGTTAAACTACTAGATCTAATAATTATACAACCACCACAGTATGGTTCGAGATTCACTATTTCAAACCATACATCAGGATTATTTAGATCAATTATTATTAATTTATTATTCTTAACCTGATATTGAAGCTGTATTTTTAGTTCTCTTAATTCCTTTTCAAAATCAGGTAACGTTTCAAGAATAAGTTCAAAGATATTCATATTAACTTTTACAAGATTTAATCCCATACTTCAATCACTTTCAATGTATGTTCAAAGTGTGAAAAATCTATAAAGAAACTCATCATATCACCATGAACTTTTTACTACATATTGGACATACTGCATATAACGTTTTAGACTTCTTGGTTTGCATAAGTTTTAATTCATGACCTTTTGGACACTTGAATATGAATTCATCATCATCAAGTTCTTTAATTTTTCCAATGAATTTTTTAGTTAATTCAACTACCCATTCCTTAAAATCATCTAAATCATCAAGATACTTTAAATCAGCTATTCTATTTTCCATCTCTGCTGTAAGTTCAGGACTTAAATCAATTTTTGAGATTATTTCAGCAATTTTTTCACCAATCAATGTAGGTGCATTGTAATTAGTTATGTAATGTCTTTCTCTAAGAATAACAGGATACTGTTGTCTAGTAGCTTCAGTTCCTAAACCCTCATTAATCATCCAAGTAACAATTTCGTAATCCTTCAAAATCTTACCTAATCCAACATCTAAAAGTCCTGTAAAAGTATATCTTTCTCTATACTTATCCTTAACTTCATATTCAACAATTTTTACATTAAACTCATCACCAATATTTGGAACTTCACGCTCAATAGATTCGTAGTAACCTTTAATAACTTCCTCAATATTCTCAACTATTTTAGACCATTCAAGACTTATAACATTAGATTCATTATGAATATCTTGAAGTTTAAGAATTACTTTTCTTATCCTTACTGGTGGTGCAAATGTTCTAATTAATTTACTTAATAAATAAGTAGCTACATACTTCTTAACACCTTTAACTTGATTACTAAAATATGCATCAATACCTTCAGGTGTTAATGTAATAGCGTACTTTCCTTCCTTCAATTCCTCTCTAATAGCTAATGAATTATTTATATTGAAACTATCTGGTAAATCAATGTACTGTTTTAACTTGTCAAATAGTTCTTCAGCAAATTCTTTAGGAATACCTTTACTTTCAGTTCTAGGATATGTACTTAAACCTTCCAAATACATTGATTCTAAAATATTCATTAACTCATTTGGTTCAATCTTTTCACCAAGCTCAATCATAACATCATTAGTGTTATCTAATGTGCATGATTGATTAATTTCTTCATATTCATGAATAATATCTTTAACTTTCAATTTATCAGTATTGGTACTAAGTGAAACATCAACTTTTATAGAATAATCTTTCCACTCAAGAATGATTATTCTTTCTCTATACTTTATTTCTCTATCTCTTTCAGGTATTTTTCTATCTTTATTAACATTTATGTAATTTTCATTAAACTCATTATAGATGAAGTAAAGTACAGGACTTTGTACACGTCCAAGACTAAATGCTTGAATAACTTCAGGGTAAACTTCCTTAAACCTTAAAGTCAATGCTTTACTAAGATTTAAACCAATAATGCTATCAGCAATAGCTCTAGCAATACCTTGTGTTAATAATTTCTCACTCATGAATTGTAAATTATCGAAAGCTCTCAATACTTCAGATGTTGTTAGAGCATTAAAATAGGCACGTTTAAAGTCTTTCAAGTCAAGCCTTAACTTATATTTAGCGATTGAGTAACCTATAACTTCACCTTCTCGATCATTATCAGTAGCTACAACTACGTCACTACAGTACTTGTCGTAAATTTCCTTAATGACTTTTAACCTAGCTCTAGCTTCATTATCAGTTTCACACCACTTAATGTCACTTTTAGGTAATTCATCAATAGTTTTTACAAATCTCAAACCTGCAGGTTTAGGCTCATATAGATGACCCTTTGCTGAAACAATTACATAATCTTTACCAAACCATGAAGGAACTATAAACTTTTTATCATTAATCGTAACCTCAACTTCTCTATAATCATCACATTTCAAAATATTTGCTAAAACCTTACCTATCTCGTCTTTCTCAGTTATAAGTAATTTCATAAATAAATTAAGAATTAACTTATTTTTAAATTTTATGTTATTTTCTTTGAAAAAGGCATTATTAAAAAGGTAAAAGTAAGGTAAATAAATAGAAACATATATTTAAAATTGAGGTATGAGGATTAAAGACACAATAACAGATTTTCCAAAAAATGTTAGGGAAATAATAGCATTATTTAGAAGATACAATATTAGAGTAAAGAATATTGAATCAAACTATATAGAGAT
>QMQQ01000050.1 GCA_003648985.1 Candidatus Woesearchaeota archaeon
AAATTGTACAATATCTAAATCTGTTGGATTTGCTGGATGCCATGAGAAGTTTGCAACAGGAGCATCGTTTATTGGTAATATTGTTATTGTAACTGTTGCAATATTTGAATAAGCAAATCCATCATATGCTTTATATGTAAATGAATCTGTTCCATAATAATTTACATCTGGAATATATGTGAATGAACCATTTGAATTGAATGATAAGCTCCCATGACTTGGATTACTTACTAATTCCGCTGTTAAAGCATCCCCATCAGCATCATAATCATTTCCTAATACTCCTGGAGCATTTACAGTTAAAGTATTGTCCTCATCTGTAGCATAGCTATCATCATTAGCAATAGGTGTATCATTTACAGGCAAAATTGTAATATAAACTGTAGCAACATTTGAATTTAAGCTTCCATCATTTGCAACATAAGTAAAGCCATCCATGCCATTATAATCTTCATCTGGAGTATAAACAAATGAACCATTTTCATTCAAAACTAAGCTTCCATGAGAAGGATTGCTTATCAAAATAGCATGCAATTCATCTCCATCTACATCAGTATCATTTGCAAGAATTCCAGGAGCAGATACAACTAATGCAGTATCCTCATCTGTTGTATAATAATCATCATTTGCAACAGGGGGATCATTTACAGGCAAAATCGAAATATAAACTGTAGCAGTATCAGTTGCACCATCAGAATCAATTACTTCATATACAAATGAATCTGAACCATAATAATTTTCATCTGGCTCATATGTTATTGTTCCATTTGGATTTATTGTAGCTATTCCATGAGATGGTTGGGAAATTATATCATTTAATTCTGGAATTCCATCTTCTACATCACTATCATTTGCGAGAACATCAATAATAGCATAACTATCTTCATTCAAACTTACAAAATCATCATTGGCTATAGGAGCATCATTTACTGGTAAAATGGTTATAAAAACATTTGCAACATTAGATATAGCTCCATCATCATCTTCAATGGTATAGTTGAATTCATCGTATCCATAATAATTTGGATTAGGTGTATACTTGACTGTTCCGTTTGGATTAACAATTATGTTTCCATGTATTGTAGGATTAATTATGACAATGGACGAAAGGTTAAGGGTTCCATCGGTATCATAATCATTTCCTGAAATATTTATAATTACGACGGTGTCCTCATCTGTTATGGCAGTATCATTAGCTGCCACTGGAGGAACATTTGATACAACAATTTGCTTAGTTATGCTATCCGTAGCTCCATCATCATCTCTTACAGTTAGCATAACATTATATATTCCATCATCTGCGTAACTATGCTGTGGATTTTGTTCATAACTTATATTTCCATCTCCAAAATTCCATGTCCAGTTAACTATGCTTCCATCTGAATCATAAGATAAATCAGTAAATTGAATTACATCGGTTGTGGTTGGATTTAGCGGCAAATATGAGAAGTTGGCTACTGGAGGAACATTTGATTCTAATAGAGGTGCATAATCGCCACCTTGCTGTATATTTCCAGAACAATTATATGGTAAATTTGTGTCTCCTATTCCATCTCCATTTGTATCGATGCCATTATAGTCATTCCAATAATTGCCTGCAATATAAGGGCCTCCAATGATGTTTGTGCTTGGTGTTTTGGAAATATTCCAGATGTTAATTCCATTATCTATGGCATTAATAGTGTTACTGAAGTAATTATTGTAAATACAGTTTATATTTGATGTAGAATGCATATACACTCCATATCCATTGTTGCGAAATATGCAGGTTGTAACATTATTTCTACATGTGGAATAAAATTTTATTCCATATCCATTGTTGCTAAATCTACAAGTCATTATATTATTGTTCCATCCTACTATCTCTACCCCGTAGGAATTGTTATATAAAAAATTATCTTTGAGCAGATTATAGTTACAAGATTGAAAAATTTTTATTCCAAAATCAGAGGCAGATACATTGCAGTTAGTTACACGATTATAATTCCCATTAATACCAATGCCGATTTTGTTAGAAGATATTCTGCAATTTTCGATATGAATTTCTTGACTATACACATATATACCATACATACTATTGTTGTTTATATCACAGTTTTTAATCGAGTTATAACTGCTCCTAGCTTCAATACCCCAAAAATTATTTTCTATCTCGCAGCTATAGACAGTGGTATCCGTACAACCATCAAGAACTATTCCGCTATCCGTATTATTATGGATTCTGCAATAGGAAATATTGTTATATATAGAGCCAACACCTCCATGCATAGAAATTATCACCCCTCTTCCTGAGTGATGGATACTGCAGTTAGTTATCTTGTTATAATTTGAATCTATTTGAATACCTACGCTTGTTCCTGTTTTTTCATTTGTAACTGTGAATCCATCAATATACACACTATCATTTATTATATGCACAGCTGTTCCATCGCCTTTTCCTCTGATAATAGTTGTAGCAAAATTTTCCCCTATTAATCTTATAGACTTGTTTATCAATAGGTTTTCTTCATATAATCCACTATAAACGAAAACTGTATTTCCATTACTTATCGCATTTATTCCATCTTGTATTTTGTTGAAATGGTCATAACCCCAACCAGGTGTAGAAGAATTAAAGTCATCATCGACATAAACAATAGAAGGTATAATTGTCGGATGCATCAATGGGTATCTATCTACATTGCTACCTCCTGGAATATAATATGGTGAATCTACAATGCCATCGCTGTTGTTATCATACGCCCCTTCTGATGGTTCATCAAAATCACTCCAATAATTACCCTCCCTTATTGTTGTATTATACCATAGATTATTATCCATAACGTCTTGAGCACTTAGAGTATTGTTTATAAAATTGTTATGAAATATGG
>QMQQ01000051.1 GCA_003648985.1 Candidatus Woesearchaeota archaeon
GTATCTATCAGGACAGGGCTGACCTATTATCATATCTGCCTCTCCTCTTACTAAAGGCAACAGTAATTGTTTAATGTGTTTGCATTCAAACCCAATAATATCAGCATCTATAAAGACAATTATGTCCCCTTTAGACAATTCTACTCCTTCTGTCATGGCATAGGATTTGCCTCTATTTCTGCCAAATTCTACATATTCAAATTTGTTCTCTTGCAAAAGACCTTTTAATATTTTTGCAGTGTTATCTGTGGAACCATCATTTACTACAATTATTTCATCAACTATTTTGCAATCTAATATAGCACTTACAACATTTCCAACAGTCTTCTCTTCATTATAAACGGAGATTACAGCTGTTACTTTCTTATCAGAAAACATTTTAACCTCCTAATTTAAGTGTTTGATGTCATTATAGATATTTAGTTTGCCGCAGCTTTTCTTTCCGCATGGCGATTTAACAAATCCCTTTCCCTTAAAATATCCCCCAGCCTTTTTGAGTAATTGTCGAGATGATTAACCAACACTGGGTCCTCAATTATGGATTCAGCGTCTTCATGGGTAGGATAGGGATTGGTTTTTTTAACCACATTCCGCAGACAATGGGGATTGTCGATGACCATACATGGCATCTGATGATATTTATTCCAGGGTTGACCAGCCCTAATTTCCTTAAAGAAGTCGGAATTCAGGGCATCCCACAGGTGTCCGCCGCGTTCATAGATATCCTTTATGTTATCCACGGCAAACTGGGCGAAGACACAGGGCTCGATGTCACCATTGCTGTTGATGTGAAAATAACCTCCATCTGTTCTGCCGCCGGCCAGACATCCATCTACATAGGGCCCATCGTTCCAGAAATCAGCGACAAAGAGGGGGTACTTGCCGCGTATTTCTTTAATCCTGTCATGGAGGTTTACCCTTTGTTCCGGGGTCAGCATAAGATTAGGGGCTGGTCTGAAACCAATAGGGATATACTGAAAAAGCCAGCCGAAGAGTGCGCCCTTTTCAACAAGGAATTTATAATATTCTTCTTTGAGCAGGGTAGAATAATTGTAGGAAGCCGGCACTGTGGAAAAACCAAAGATTACCCCGGCCTCTTTTAGATTATCCATGGCATGGCAGACCTTTTGGAATGTCCCCTTGCCCCGACGATGGTCAGTCTCTTCTTCAAGACCTTCGCACGAGATTACAGGGGCAATATTGCCCAGTAGGGAGATTTTCCTGGCTAGGGTGGGATCTATCAAAGTGCCATTGGTAAACACCTGAAAGTAGATGTCATTATGGCTGGCAAACAGATCCAGAATATCCTCCCTGAAAAATGGCTCACCACCAGAGATGGTTACCATATAGATGCCCATTGTTTTTGCATCTTTCATGATCTGGTCAATTACGTCGTAAGATAGCTTATCATTCTGGGGATATTTGCCGGCATAGCAGCCAAGGCAGTGTAAATTACACCTCATACTTGGCGAAATAACAAAGAAGAAGGGTTGGGACGTATTGTTTTTGCGGGCGAATTCCACTCTCTTACTCCTCCCCCTAAATACGGCGTTAAGAAAAAAATTGCTTATAAGCTTCTTGCGGCATTGAGGGCTCTTTTTAGCTATAAGTTCAATAAATTGGAGGTAGGGATGGTTATTTTCAAAGGCATCCCGAACGGCATTTATGGCAGGGGAGTAAGTCCCATCCTTATCCAGGCCCTCAGCTATTTTAAGAAGCTTGGGCCATGCCTTTTGAAAGGCCTTACCCTGAATTCCTAACAGAATGTTGCCTACTTGGTTGATAATTGCCTCTTCAGCATGGTCAACAATAACATTTTTCTTTCCCCTTAGACTTTCGATCAAGTGATTACTGGGCATGACCGTCACCCCTTTCCTCTATTGCATCAATATCCGTGACTATTATCCCTGAAAATGGCCGAGGGTAGTTCATACCTTGACGCCCTTCTTTTCGGACACCAAGCCATAAAAAATGATGTTCATCAATTCATCAAGATAATGCTCTATCCGCTCTTCGCTTTCCTGAACTAACCATTTAAGCTCAAATCCCCTCAATGCATGGCCAATGGCCCGGGCTGTAAGAAGGACATTATTAAGGTGAAAGATACCCTTTTCTACCCCCTCTTTTAAAATAGAGTAAATGATATTCACCTCCCGTTCGAAGAGTTCATTACGAATACCCTCAGTACTGGGCAGGAGTTTCTCTATCCCCTCCCGATCCAGGTTCAAGATATTTATGCCCTCGCTCATGTATCGGAACTTCGCTCTGACAAAGGCGATTAGCTTATCCTCTGGTAAGGTCTCTTGATCCACTGAAGATGATATCTTTTCAACTATTTCGTTCGCTTCTCGACTAAGGACTTCTAGGTAAACACTGTCTTTGCTTCCGAAATAGTTATAGATGGTCGCTTTGGCCACCCTGGCCATGCGGGCCACCTCGTCCAGACTCGTTTTCCGAAGTCCATACCGCGCAAACATCTTCCTGGCGGTCCCCAGGATAGACTCTAATTTTTCTTGTTTTATCATTTGTTCTCCTAATATTATACTTTTAGACGATATTTGTTTTATAGTATAGATGTAGTCACAAAAAAATATAATGTCAAGAAGAAAATTTAGGTAATGTCCATTGAAAGTTGGTAGTTGTCCGTTGAAAAGAATTGAAAAATCAATTAATTCAAATAGATAGCAACAAAAAGACTGCAAGTTTTTATTTCATCTAAGTGTGCGTATAGGGCACTTGGCATAGACATATTTACCAGTAGTGGGCCCTACAATGAAGAGGGCTTTGATGGTATTGAGGTATTTGAGCAAAGATTCCATTCTCACAAC
>QMQQ01000052.1 GCA_003648985.1 Candidatus Woesearchaeota archaeon
AATGGTTTGTATAGGTTGTATCATAATTTTACGGGATTAAATGATGGAACATACAGTTATGCTGCATATGCGATCGATGAGGCAGGAAATCTCAACATTACTAGCACTAGAACTGTAACAATCAGTACAAATAAAGCTCCAGTAATAAACAGTTACGATCTAAGAAATAATACTGGTTCAAAGTTGAATGGTGCCACGGGTCTATTGGATGTAAACCGTGAATATTACTTCCAAATAAACATAACAGATGAAAACGGATGGGATGATATCCAATATATCAATATCACTGCCTGGTATGATAATGGAAATGAAAGTACAACATATAACCACAGTGGAAACCTGGGTGGGAATCTAAACATGTTTTTACAATACAAAAACATAACAGGAACTGCCAGCTTTACTATGATTTGGCCTAACAATGAAGTAGAGCTTGTCCTAGCTAACTGTAGTGAAACCATAGTAACTAGCACAACTAGGATAATAAAGATTAGCTTCAAACCAAAAAGCCAGGTTAGATATGCAAACACTATTGGTGGATGGAATACAACACAAAATGCTACAAATGATCTTAACTCATGGAACTTCAAAATAGATGTAGTGGACACGAAAAACGCTCATTCATGGGTCGTAGATGAATATGGGGTGTATAGATATACATTTATTCAGCCTAATCAAAATTGGATTGATGTAGTAGCGCAGCCGGGCAGCAATGATACTTCTAATGTTGTGACTATAACTTATTCATCTAACTATGATTACAATATAACTATATGGTTTGAGGAAAACCTCACAAATCAAACCTGGGGGACAACTATACCAATCGCTGGAAATGTGGATATACTAAATAGTACAGATCCAAATGATGATATAACACCTTCCACTGGAGATATAACATTTAATGGTATTGGTGAGGCAAATGCAGTTGATATAATAAATGTATCAGGAACATTTGAACCAGATGGAGTTACACAGACCGTGGATGTTCAGTTTAATGTGAGAATACCTCTTGGAACCATGTGGGGTATATATCAGGCACATGTTGGTGTTAAAATATTTCAAAAACAATAATCTTATAAATGGTAAAATCATTTCAATAATCTGGTTTGGGATGCTGTAGAAATATCTAGGAGGGGAAAGCATAGCGAGGGAATTAAACAAAAAAAGATTTTTTTCTTTTCTCGTAACCCTTATGATACTGTTTACCTCGTTTATCAGTGGAATATTTATGAACCCTGTTATAAGGATAATTAGTATAGCTAGTGCGAATCCTGGTGATGTGAATGAGACATGGCTTAACACTAGCACGATAACAGTAGAGGTAACTCAGGCGGTACCAGTTATAAACTGGTATGATTTTGAGATAGCCTCGACAAGCACATCTAAGCTAAATGAGAAGATAGATGTGAATACTCAGGTGAAGTTTGTTATCAATATAACGCATAATAATGGATGGTCAGTGATAGATTATATAAACATCACTATGTGGTATGATGAGGGCAATGATACATTGTATAACAGTTATAGCACGCATAATACATCTAAGCCTGGGAAATGTTTCAACATTTTTCTCCAATATGAAAACACTACTGGTACAGCAAGTTATAAACTGATATGGCCCACTAGTCAAGAGGTAACAATTGGAACAATGACAGAGACTGTTATAAGCTCAACAACTCATAATATTACATTACCGTTTACACCATTGTCTCAAATCAGAAATGCCCCGGGACCAGGGAGCAATTTTAGCCTTTGGAATACGACGGAGGGGTTCAACGATGGAAGAACATGGAATTTTAACATAACAGTACACTCAACCACAGGAGATGTATATAAGGAAAATGAGTTTGGAATATATACCTACACGGCTATATCTAGTGCTGCTAGTCCAACAATGAGCGGTGCACCAGGAACAACTGCGACAGATGCACTAACCAGGGATATAGTGTACAGTACAAATGCAAACTTCTCCCTAGGAGTAGCGATAAGTGGTGATCTAGTAAACGGCTCTAATACTATTAGTAAAACCAATGTAGAGGTTCAATCTACAACCTCGGATTCAGATATTTATAACACCTGGACAGCTTTTCCAAACTCTAATCCCAGTTTTGTGATGATATACCAAGCAACACATACATATCCAACAAATACTACTAGTGGTAACTCCAAGACAACCTCTCTTCAATATAGATGCAACATACCATTGGGTACACCCACGGGTAACTACACAGCTGAGCTTCATTATAATCTAACAGCATTCTGGTAAAGATTGTTAGAGCTAATTATTTTTCCTTTTTAAATCAAAAGTTTTATAGATAGACAAGGGATAAGGATACTTAAATTGTCTGCTTAAGATATATCGTTGAGTGGAGATGATGAGGAGGGTAAAAATTAAGAAATATAGGGTAATTTTACTACTGCTTCTACTATTTCTAATATATTTTTCTCATTTTACTTCTTCACAATCCTCATCTCTAACTAAAATCACAATAAATATTCCAGGGGAACTTCCACAATACAATGAAACCGGTGTCCAAAAATGGATTAGTGGTATATGGCACTATGTAAACATAACACTGAATAGCAACATTCAAAAACTCACTTTAGTACTCTACAAAGGCAGCAACATTCCAGTTACTCATGATATCACAAATTATTATGAATGGGAATATGACAATGGAAATTGGGTTGATATAGAATATGGTGAATATATTG
>QMQQ01000053.1 GCA_003648985.1 Candidatus Woesearchaeota archaeon
CCTTGGTAGAGAAGATAATGTCATGCCCGGTTTACCATTTAGCGTTTACTCCAAACAGGTAGGAATTCCCAGCAGTGGGAAAGGGAAAGCCAAGATCGAGGTTCTCAACGTTGGTGAAACCACCAGCGAATGCAGAATTGTCGAATGGGACAGAACCGACCCGATCATGCCCGGAGACCTCATCCTCAATATCGCTTTCGATAAGACGCGAACATATAAATTCGTCGTCGAAGGCGAGTTTGACCTCTATGGCACCGGAAGACCAGACCCGCTCGGAAATGAAAAAATCCGCTCACTTATAAAACAGTTCGGTGGGAAGGTACTCGATAGCGTGTCGGTGGATACTGATTTTGTCATAATGGGAGATGAACCTCGAAGACCACCCACGCCTGGCGAAGACGCTCCACCGGCTGTCTGGCAAATTTATAAAAACAAATTGAAGGAATATAACCACTATAAGCAGGTAAAGGCCATGGCAATCTCCCTGCAAATCCCCGTGCTTAATACAAATAGATTCCTTGCCTTTACCGGATACGTTCCAAAGGCAAGAAAAAAGTACATGGACTAATCGACTTCCTCACCAGCAATACTTGACAAAGAATCCAACGCTCACCAGCGGAAAGATAATAAAACAAGGAAGTTTACTTAGATCATCATTTGCGGTAAGCAGCAAAAGTATTGATGTATTCAGCAATTGTTGTATGGATATATCCACTCATCCTTCTAAGCAGATTAAACCGATAGAAGGTTGATAGATATAACCTTGACAATTCAATTCATTTTATACACTGCGAGATATAGCAATATTATGGGAGACTACCATGAAGGCGATGAAACTCGTACCACTTTACCTGGTATTAATTCTGGGAATTTCTCAGACGGGGTGCAATAACAAGCCCAACAAGGTCAACACTACTTCTGGTGCATATCAGGAAGTTGCTTCTCCGATTGAACTCATTGCCCGAGCGTATCCGTGGATTCCTGACGTTCCTGTACCAATCGGATTTGACCTTGACGAATCTCGGAGTCGCGATTTCATGGCAGCCGGCGCCCGATACGTAGATCATCTCTATAAAGGACGGGCTGATAAATGGGCAGTAGCAAGGTTTTACAAAAGGCAGATGCCAATCCATCGATGGACATTCGTAACGGACATCTTTGCGCAAGGCGATATCAGACTCGATTTTGAAAAGGAAACCGAACGATGCCAGGTCGTCATCTCCAAGGGCAGCTGGTTGCATCCTACATATATTAAGGTTCAATTATGGACCACCGGCAGAATAATCCAACCGTCACCAAAATCCTCAAAGGGTAAGTAAATGAAGAAGGAAAGACGACACGAATTGAGTGAAAACGTACTCGCACATGAATTAGCACAGGCAAAGACCTTCCTGCAGCGATATGGCAACTGGATCATCGGTGCACTAACGGTATTGATTATCGCCGGGCTAATCGGATGGTACCATCACAGAAAAGTCTATGAGGAACTTGCCAATGAAACATACCGCTACCAGGCACTGATTAGTTCCATCAACAGCGATCAATCATCGCAAAATTCCAAAGATGCCGAACACGTCATCTCCGAATTGGAAGAACTCGCCAAAAGTGCTAAAAGTCCTATTATCTCCGCTTTAGCCGCCATTAACGTAGCCGACCTCATGACAGGACGATATACCTACGCACTTTCACAAGGTCAGGTGGAGAAGGCTCAAAAATACCGAAAAAAAGCAGAACAGCTCTACCAGTTTATTCTCAGCAAACATTCCGATCGCAAAATATTTGTCGCAAAGGCCAACTTCGGATTGGGAACACTGGCAGAAAATCAAGGACAATGGGAAGCGGCTATTTCAAATTATCAGAAGGTCCGAAGATCACTTATTTCAGCATATCCGGTGGTTTCACAAGCAATCTTTAGGATAAACAGGATTAAACAGTGGAGCGAACTTGGGACTAATCCAATCAGGTTTGCTACCACTATCCCTGCAACCCAACCGGGCACAAAATCATCTACTACAACTCCTACCCTGCACGATCAAACCACTACTCCACCTACGACGGGGAAATCGCTTACAGAAACGAGGAATTAACCTTTTTCCCATTGAAGGATTTTGAAAAGCATGTATAATAGATTTGCTTTGTTATCATTACAAAATTAATCCGTGGTGGAAAGGTAGGTGAGAAGTCAATGGCAGATTTACAAGCAATAGCAGATGCTCTGATAAAGGGCGATCGCAACACGGTAGTGGAACTGACCAAAAAGGCATTAGAGGAAGGGGGTAAACCTGAGGAGATTCTTCAAAAAGGACTTCTCAGTGGAATGGCTGTGATTGGGGAACGCTTTAAGAAAAATGAGATTTACGTTCCTGAGGTCCTCATTGCTGCAAGGGCGATGCATGGTGGGCTTGACGTGCTCGAACCGCATCTCAAGGGCAGCGATGTCAAACCCATTGGAAAGGTCGTTCTTGGTACGGTAAAAGGCGACTTACATGATATCGGAAAAAACCTCGTCCGAATGATGCTTCAAGGAGGCGGGCTTGAAGTTATTGATATTGGTGTTGATGCACCGGCAGAGAAATTCGTCGATACCGCTCAAAATGCCGGTGCCGATGTCGTCGCAATGAGTGCGC
>QMQQ01000054.1 GCA_003648985.1 Candidatus Woesearchaeota archaeon
CAACAAAGCACTTTTTTTGTGGGGTTATCGAATAAATCAAAATGAAAATTGAAATTGCCATGGCAACGATGTGTTTCATTCTCATTTCCTTTTTCTTATAGCTGGTAAATAATAGCCTTCTACAATATCTTCTGTTACATCCTCTTCCACTATCTGTCCCTCCCCATTTTTTCCCTCAGCATCAACAAAATTTTTGCACCTTTATGGGTCAATCAAGGGAGGAGGGGGATGGAGGAAAAAGAGTTCCAATATTTTGTTGGAGGCAAAACATGAAAGGGAACCACATCCTCTATCCCCTCCATTTTGATAGTAAATAAAAAGAAAAAAGAGAAAGAGAGAATTTGCTTCTCAGATTTTTCATAGTATCTTCAGGTAGTCCGTGGAGCCAGCGGATGCCGAATTACCAGCAAAGTCTGTTATTGTTACAGAGAGAGTGTCACTACCAAATGGGAAGTAGAATGGCAGGTTGAATTCATACGGTTTTATTGCATCCTCTATAGTGCCTTTACTTGTGGTGAAGGTTACGTAATACATACCAGATGTATCATCAGTTGCTGTCGCAGTTGCTTTCAATCCACCTATTATCAATGCTTTATCCTTGATAAAGATTCTCGGCATAAGTTCTCGTCCGAGGAGGTAAATGTACCCTGCTTTTGGCATGTCTATGCTACCAATTGGTGCGGTCTTGTCTATCTTAAAGGTACAAGATTTTATATCTTCAGCATTTCCTACATGATCAATAGAATAATAGGTGATGGTGTGTAATCCATCAGCAGAAACACTGAATGGAGAAGTATATAATGTCCAATTTCCTCCATCTATACTATAATAAGTCTCTGCAACTTTCTTGTCATCCTTTGCGACCAAAGTCACTTCTACCGGACTCACATACCATCCATTGTTTCCATCTGGTATAGGCGGATTGAATATGCATGTCGTTGTTGGCTCTTGGCAATCTGGCTTTGCTGTAATATTTATATCATCAATCTCCCATCCGATATCAGATCCCGTTTCATTGGAAATGAACTCCCAACGTATTTGCAAGACCGCTGGCAACATAAATGTAATATCAAATTTCCTCTGTTTCCATCCATTTGATGTTAAGCCTTCAGTTCCTCCGATTTCTATCCATGTTTGTCCACCGTCTTTACTTAATTTCAGAAGACCATAATCATTCCTGTCCGCAAATGTATAATTCTCCCAGTACATGAGGAACGCTTGATATTTATCTGATAAATCAACCGTCAATGTAAGATTATTCTCCATGTTCATACGATACATCATCGGTGAATGATAGTAGGTGAGGTATCGAGCATAAGCCCAGAGTTCCCAACCATTTTCTGGGATTAAGAACCAGAAGTAGTCCTCTTTTGCTAAGTCAAGGTGTTTTCCATATGTTGACCATGGGTCTATATCTGCACACCACCAAGAAGTGTTGTAGCTGTGATAGCACTCATTTGTTCTGTGCCATTTGTCTCCAACAGGTGCTCCATCATAGGATATCCATTTCTCTGCAGAAGCTGCTGCATCTTCCATGTCATCGTGGAATAGTGTTGTTATCTCCCACGTCCAGTTATGTTCATCTGGAGCAAAGTCATGCCCATCCCATGGAATCGATTTATTTTCGCTTGTATTTAGATATACGTCATCAATGTATACTCCCTTGAGTTGATACGCAACATCAGACAGCAGATGGAATCTGAAGTGCATCTTGTTGGTGATGCCGATGTCTACATAGTGGTAATATTCATATGAGCCATAATATGGCCAGTAGAAGTCATATCCAGTTATTGTATCTATTGGCGGTGTTGCTGAATGATTGAATAATACAATATGTATGTTCTGCCACTCCTCTTCATTCCAATCTTCATTACTCATATTATACCAGTGTGCTATTGTCCACCAGTTTTGTCCCGAATCATTGCTTACCTCTAGCGAGAAGTAATCCCAATATTGTTCCATTTCATTCCATAGTTTAAAATCAAGCGTTGCATCACTATAATTTACTAAATCAAATGAACCATCCTCTGTTTCCGGATTAACTATCTGCAAAACTATGTCTGCATTTGCAGGATAGCCAGAATTATCATTATCCCTCTCTGGGTCTCCAAGGTACCAATAATGGTCTAGTTCCCAATCGCATGCACCATTATCGCAGATTGATGCATATGGACTTGGTGTCTTAATGGTATTATCTTCTGTTTCCCAGTTCTTATTTCCATGTTCTATGTCATCGAGATATGCCTGGTCATAGAGATATGTCGAATTAATTGCATAGTTATTCTCTCCATTGCAGTCTCCTTCCAGCAATGTCCTTCCTTCTATTATATAGAATGAATAATCCGTTGTATTCCATGTAAATTCAACAGTCTCACTTTCACCTGGCTCTAAATGGACATACTTTGTTTCGCTTTCCCACACAGTATTTCCCGCAACTTCTACATCAACGCTTACATCATCAATCTTCAAACCACTCCACACATCTCCTGGATATGAAATATCCGGCATACCACTTCCATCAGTTCTGACGACCCATCCAAAGTTGAAGTTTTTGTAGCCAAGAGCTTCGTAATGCTCCATTGTGGGTA
>QMQQ01000055.1 GCA_003648985.1 Candidatus Woesearchaeota archaeon
GATGTGAATAAACACGAATACCCGACGTTGTCGATGAGGTAAACATGCAGCCGAAGAATCTGGGATGGAAATTTGCTTTTGTTGGTATCGGCGTATCGCTAAGTGTCCTGTCCGGTTGGGCATACGGACTGCGGCAAGGTATCGACTTGAAAGGCGGACACATCCTCATCTTCGAAATCCGAACGAGGGGTAGAAAAATCCCACGCCTCGTCGAAAAGGTCATCGCAAGGCTGAAAGAGCGCGTTGATCCGACCGGTACCAGCGCGCTGGAATGGCGACCTATCGGACGGGACCGCTTCGAGGTCCGAATGCCTCTGGGCTCAGAAGCGGCAAGACGAGCAAAGCAAGAGTACCTCAAGGCACTGGACGCACTGGAGCAAGGCAACATCCGTCGCAGCGAGGTAAGCCGAGTAATTACGCTTTCGGGTAAGGCACGCCAGGATGCAATAAGGCGAATCAGTGCCGGAGACAAGAAACGATCCGATGCGCTCTGGAAAGTCGCTCGAAAATACGATGCGTTGCTCGCGGCAAGAAAGGCGCTAAAACAACTCGAACTTTCCGGCAAGGCCTCCGTCGAGGACCTGAAAAAAGCCCAGGCAGCCTGTGATGACGCAGAAGACGCCTATGATGAAGCGGTATATCAACTCTTCGCCTTGAACGTCAACATCAAGCAACTCGGCCAGATACTCCAATTGTATCTACCGAAACGGGAGGCCAGAGTCTTGCCGGAAAAGAAGGTCGAGGCGCGGCGCAAGAGTTATCGTCAGCAACTCGACCGCTTGCGCAAAGAGCATCCTGAAAGGTGGCCTCAGATACAAGCGGTGGTATCGGCTTACGAAAGATGGACGGAAAATCGCACCGGCCTGGACGATCCTGCCGATTTGAAGCGAATCTTCGCTCACGCGGGCGTGCTGGACTTCCGCATCGCACCGACGCTTCCCGGTGCAGCACACGGACCGACAATAGACGAAAGCGAGCATCAACGATACCTCAACGAACTCATCGAGCATGGCCCATTAGTGGGTAAAGCAAAAAATAAACCCTTCATCTGGTTCCCCGTACACGAGGGAAGTGAAAAACTCTCACCCGACCTGATCACCGGGAAATACGCTGGGAAAAAGTACGTCCTGCTTTACAACCAGGAAGGGTTCATGATGACCCACGAACCCGATGAAAGACCCTGGGCCTTGACCGAGGCATACCCGACGACCGATACCTTCGGCCGACCGGCCGTGGGATTCAGGCTCGATACCCGCGGGGCAAAACTCATGGGTACGATGACCGCAACCCATAAAGGCCATTTCATGGCGATACTACTGGATAACGAGGTGTACTCTGCACCGGTCATAAGATCGACCATCTACGATAGAGGCATCATCGAGGGGGACTTCACTCCAAAGGAGGTAAAAGAACTCGTCAGCATCCTCAACGCAGGCGTGCTGGAAGGAACTGTCAACCCCAACCCCGTCAGTGAAAAGACCATCGGGCCTTCCATGGGAAGAGACAACCGTCAAGCCGGTATCAGGGCGGCTGTTTGGGGATTCATCGCCGTAGCAGGGTTCATGATCTGCTACTACCTCGGCGCCGGTGCTATTGCCGATGCAGCCTTGCTGTTGAATCTCGTGCTGGTTCTCGGTGCTATGAGTTTTATCCAGGCGGTCTTCACACTGCCTGGAATTGCTGGAATTGTACTCACTATCGGTATGGCCGTCGATGCCAACGTGCTTATCTTCGAACGACTTCGGGAAGAGCAGAAAAAGACCCAATCAATACGAATGGCGATAAAAAACGCGTACTCCAATGCTGCCAGGGCGATTCTCGATAGTAACGTCACCACCCTTATTACCTGCCTTATCCTGGGTCTGGTAGCCACCGAAGAGGTTCGTGGCTTTGCCTTGACGCTCGGTTTCGGTATCGTCTTCAGCCTGTTCACCGCACTGCTGGTGACCCGATGGATATTCGAACTGCTGATAGAGATAGGCGTAATCAAGAAGCGCGTTCCTACCTTGGCGTTCGTGGGCGTACCGGTAATCGAGTGGATGAGGAAACGACGTGCATTCCTGATGGGCTCTGCAATACTGGCAACAGTCGGTCTAATTGCTGTATTCAACCAGGGTAAAGACCTTCTGGGTATCGACTTCAGCAGCGGAACACGAGCAGTATTCAAGTTCAAGCAAGGGGTGATGATTCCCGGTAAGGGTAATCCAACTGCACCACGAATGAGAATTGAACAGGCGCTAAAACGTGAAGTGGAAAAATTGGAAAAACAGACAAAAGACCCTGCCCAGGTGAAGAAACTCAAGAAATTGGCTGCCAGCTTGAAAGTCGAAACCCTCATCAATCGCCATAAAGCCGACGAAGCAATTGATACGTTCGATACAAACACTGATAGGACTATTACACTGCAAGAATGGATAAGCAAAGGAGGACAAAAGGCACTATTCAAGAGGAGTGATAAGAACGGCGACGGCAAATTGACCCGTACCGAACTCGCTGAAGGATTGCCCGAACGGAATTACCAGGTGTCCACCACCGTGGCTGATATCACCCTGCTACGCAGGATAGTAA
>QMQQ01000056.1 GCA_003648985.1 Candidatus Woesearchaeota archaeon
TAAACGATCTCTGTCATTAATGCTAAACCATTGGCAGATGTGGCAGTCATTGTTCTAGCACCAGCAGCGCTGCTACCAATACACGCACTCATAGCTGAATGCTCTGACTCTACCCTGATCAGCTCTGTGTCTACTTCCCCATTAGCAACATATTCAGCAAACCTCTCCATTATGGGTGTTTGAGGAGTAATAGGATAAGCTGCTACCACATCTGGATTTATCTGTTTCATTGCTAGAGCAGCTGCATGTGCACCAGTTAGACCAATCCTTTTCTGCTTCATTTTTCTTCCTCCATTTTTATGGCTTTAACAGGACATACACTGCTACAAATCCCGCAACCCTTACAGTGATCATAATCAATACTTATCTTGCTATCCTTGTCTATATGGATCGCGTTCTCTGGACAGTAAAGCCTACATAGCAGGCAGCCAGTGCATTTAGATTTATCCACTACTGGCTTCTTGCTACGCCAATCCCCAGTCTTGAATTCCTTGCTATTACCAGGATTAAGGATTCTACCCCCAATTGGGAGTTCCTTCCAACCCTTCTCGTTAGACATGTTTCACCTCTTGAATAGATCTTTTAAAGGCTTCAATGTTTTTATGAACAGTTTCCCCGCCTTTCCCAGCTAGATGTGTTTTTATTACTTCTTCAAATGATTCTGGTTTAACAATGCTCGTGGCTCTTATCAATGCTCCCATCATGGGAATATTAGTTATTGGTCTTCCGAGAGTATCAAGACTAATCCTTGTAGCGTCTAGGATCCACTCATCAAAGCCAAGATTTATTGGCTTGTCAGTATTCAATATTACTACTCCTTTATCTTTTAGCCCATCATAATTCTCTTTTCTATCAATAAGTGTGGGATTAATCACTACTACTATGTCTGGATTAGTAATGGGTGAATGAGTATAGATTGGTTTATCACTAATCCTTACAAATGCTCTAACTGGTGCCCCACTACGCTCTGGTCCATATTCTGGGAATGCTTGGGCATATAAGCCTTCAAGAATGGCTGCCTCTGCCAGCATGAATGCAGCTGTTTTTGCTCCCTCTCCTCCACGTCCATGGATAATTATCTCAATCATAAATAAGGCTAGGAGTAGTGTAATTAAAAAGGTTTCTATTAACTAAGAAATAGAAAAAATAAAGAATCAATCACTCCATGCAAGAATACCCATTATCACTAGGTTCACTATTGGGATAATCATCAAGAATCCCCACCATTCAGGTTTACCTCTAATTACTGCAATCTTGCACCATAGATAAATCATTATCACAAGACTTGCAATCCCTGTTAGTGCCCCTATTATCGGAATAATTGATAATACTGATAATACTATCAAGGCTATCCCTAGATTCTCTTGTTTTGGGATCTTCCCAAATAGGTATAGATTAGCAATGGGTATCCATGCAAGCCATGCTGGCTCGGTTTTTGTCTTCTTTGCAATAGTCATCAATACTATCGCTGAATAGACATACAATGCTATGCCTATTATTCCAAACACTAGTATCATAGTCGTCATTGAGGCAAAAAAACCAGCAGCCTCTGCACCAGCTCCTACTTGAGATATGTTTTGTAGATACATAGCCATCCTAACACCCCTCGCTTATTGGTTGTATATCTATGGCCATATGGTTAAAGGTTTAAAAAAGTTTCTATTAACTATGATGCGTGAGAAAAAATATGAGTATAAGATCAAATAGTTCTGTTAAGTCTGTGAATCTTCTCCATCTCCCTGATCCTTATGTCTGCATCAATGGATTTATAATACATATCCCAAAAAACCTTTTTTATCCATTTAATCCATTCAGTATCCCTGATATCGTAGAAGATATATGTCTTCCTATTGAGTTCTCCCTTCTTGTACTTAGAGGGATCATATACCTCTTTTAGTCTCAACAAGGAATCATCAATCACCAGTGCTCTCAATGGCTGCGCTCTGTGTCTAATTTTTATTACTTCTTTCTTTTTGTCATGATTAATTGTTAGCATTCTCTTAGCATTATCAATAGCAGTCATGTCTATCCTTGCAACTATGTATACTCGCACTCTGTCTGAAAGATGTCTCAACAAATCAATTATTGATGTATCCCTATCCATTAGTCTAGCCCATGATAGATTACCAGAAAAAATATAGATCTCTCTCTTTGCATGCCTCATTATTCTAAACAAGTCCTTGTTAAAAGCAGTTGCTGATTCATCTTCTTGTTCCTCTAGGAATGCCTCCTTTTTGTCATCCTCAATATATTGCCATATCTCGAATGGACTAAAATCTTCTTTTCTCCTCCCATTCATTATTTTTTCGTATAGGTCTCTTTGAAACAAGTTAAACATCTGATAAGGGGTGTTTAAATAAACGATTTTTAATGCTCCCCGAGTACCAGCCCTAAAAACCTTTACAGAAAGAATGCCTTCATCAACTAGTCTCTCTATATACCTATTAGCTGTGCGCCAATTCTTGTTTATATGTCTGGCTACTTCTTCAATACTCCTTGGTTGTATGGAGATAAAATCAATGAGTCTTTGTCTCAATTCAGAGTCAAGCATACATCACCCTAAGCA
>QMQQ01000057.1 GCA_003648985.1 Candidatus Woesearchaeota archaeon
GTTAGGGTTGTTTTTATCACAGCGCAAAACAGGCTTTCCTTTTTCAAATCCGCAAGTTAAGATCTTGATAATATCGTTCGTAGCATCGCTTTTCTTTAAATCGCCTTCATCAATGAGCAAAGTTCCTTTATACAACCCTTGCAAGCGATAAATCGGTGCTGGCGTTACTGTTCCACTCAGGATTATAGGCCTATAGCAAAGCTTGCCTATTACATCCAAAGCCCTGCTCTTTCCTGTGCCGAAATCGCCTAAAAAGCGCAGATAAACAATAGAGTTGAACCTATCATAAACATAGCTTAACAGCACGTAATAGCTTGCGAATATCTCAAAGTCTTCGCTGACATCAACGTATTTATGGATAAAAGCCTGAATTTCCTGCAATAGCTTTTCTTCGCTTTCATAATTTGCCACACCTTGAGGAATAAGCACAGCCCCTAACTTTACTAAATCTGATTTGGGCGGAACATAGATTTTTTCGCCTATTTGAATCGCTGATTTTTGAACGAGCTTACCATCTTCATCAAAGCAAATAAAGTAAAGCTTCTTTTCATCTTCCCGGTAAATAAGCTCAACAGGCCTATTTTCCAAAATCAAATAGGCACATTCTTCTATTTTTTCTTTCTTTTCTTTCTCTTTTTTCCTCAATTCCTTTTTTACTGCTCTGGCCGCATCTTTTATCTGCACTTGCTGGTGTTTGTCTTTAATGCCAAGCTTTTCAAACACAATTTTGCTGTCTGTTGTGGAAAGAATTGTGTCAATGTGATATACACCTAAAGGGGTATTTCCTTTGTAAATAGTAATGTGGCCTTCTTCTGCGGCCTCTTCAGCCCAAACTTTTTCAGAATGCACTTCTCTTCACCTCACGCAGTTCTTTCATCTCAATTATTCTGTTTAAGCGTATGATGAATATTGCACCATCCTGCAATGCCTTCAATTCAACAAATTGCGGGTATCTTTCAGGAATCAGCCTGTTGATAATTGCAAAAATGCATTTGGCTCTGTTGTCGCCTTGATAAACGATTTTATACGCTTTCCCCACTTCCAACCTCATCCCCCCTCTTTCCAAGCTTCAAATTCAGCATAACCAACTTATAGCGAACTTCTTTCAGCTCTTCATCTATGCGCCTGATTGCCCTGCGCAGGATCAACAGCTCATCAGCGCAGAGCTGAATTTCACGCATCAGCTTTTCTTTTTCTTGCATTTTTCACCACCATCTTCAGCAATTATATCCCTTTCAAGCGAGTATAACACGCTATCAAGTTCATCAAACTCTGAATCTTGCTCAACTTTGCTCTTAAAGTGCCTATATGGACAGCACATCAGCGGTCACCTTATTCTCTTAACATTAATTCCATTGGATAGCCTCTTTTCCCGCCAATTAATAGCTTATAGCACCCTTCAGTTGCTCTAACTTTCCCTTTTTTAACGACAGCTCTTTCATATACCTCTTGTAGCTCGTCGGGAGCTAAGGAAGAAAGCACATCAATCAGAAAGTCTCGAATGTCAATTTTTTCAGCCAAAATCTTTGCAATTTCTTGCATTAGTTTTTCTGTGTCTATCTTGTGGAGTTTTTCCTTTTTCAGAAGGAAAAGAGGCATATCTCTTGCTTTGTGAATTTCTTCATCTTGAATTAACTGAAGTGGCAAAACAGCAACTATGTTATCTGCTCTCTTGGAAATCTGCCAGTTTGTGCCCAACAGCTTTTTGCAATCTTGTTCTAATTCTTCAATGGAGCTGTATTCTTTCTTCAATTTTTTTGTTTTTTTAACCCATTCAGTTGTTTTCATCCACTCCATCAGCGATCACCTTTCAGCGTTTTTATTTCGGCGTAGAGCTTTTCCATGCCCCAACCGATTAATCCCAACAAACCTACAACATAAAGCCAGCAAAGCAAAGGCACAAAAAACTCGAAAGCATTGCTAAAGGCAAACGCAGGGTGGGTGTTAAGAACAAAGAGATTAACAGCGTATATTATAGAACAAGCTCCGAAAAGCACTAGTCCCCATTTAGTAATAAAGTCTATAAACCCCTTCTTTTCTTTTTCACCAAACAATTCATCTTCCACTCAAACCACCTCTTTCAAGTTTTTTTAACCTCAAATCATTTATGATGGGCTGACTAATGTAAACAATGAAAATGGGCGCTAAAAGCAAGCGAGCAACATAATCGTTCCAAACAGCTGGCGCTAATTGGCCTATCATATAAAGTATGATGATTGAAGCAAGGGCTCTTACATAAACAGTTATAACAGGCCATCCGCAAATCGTAAAAATAAGGTTCTTTATTGTGAGCTTGCCTTTTTCTTTTATGCTTGAAAAAACATCAAGAATCCATAAAATGTATAGCAACAACAGCATCACCTTTCACCTTTTTCCAATTTTTTCAACAAATTTAACTTACTTCGCATTCCCCAGTGCTTGTCGTTTTCGTTAAGCTGACCTTGAATAATCTTGCCTGTTTTTTTGTCAATTCTTGCTTTTGGCGGCCACTCAAAAGGCATTACAACACCTCAACATCGTTAGCGAACA
>QMQQ01000058.1 GCA_003648985.1 Candidatus Woesearchaeota archaeon
CGCATAAGAAGTTTAAGGGTAAGGTATATGTATTGAAGAAGGAGGAGGGAGGAAGGCATACGCCATTCTTTGATGGATACAGGCCTCAGTTTTATTTCCGTACTACGGATGTAACAGGTGTAGCGCATTTGCCTGAGGGCAGGGAGATGGTGATGCCGGGTGATGATGTTGAGTTGACGATAGAGTTGATAACGCCGATAGCGATGGAGAAGGAGCTTAGGTTTGCTATTAGGGAGGGTGGAAGAACAGTTGGAGCAGGCGTTGTCACTGAAATACTGGAATAGAGTGACTTAGTGTATATGGAGGTTACCCGTTGGATGGTCAGAGAATAAGAATAAAGCTCAAGGCGTTTGAGCACTCGACGCTCGATCGAAGCGCCGAGGAGATCGTTAAGACCGCAAAGCGCACGGGCGCTGAGGTCTCGGGACCGATACCTCTTCCGACGAAGAGGACAGTTTATACGGTTCTCAGGTCTCCTCATGTGAACAAAAAGTCGAGGGAGCAGTTTGAGATTAGAGTGCATAAGCGTCTGATATATTTGACCAATGTCACGCCGAAGGCGGTAGATGCTCTACAGAAGCTTGACCTGCCTGCAGGTGTTGACATTGAGATAAAGGTTTGATCCTGGAGGAGGAAATGCAGGGTTTAATTGGAAAAAAGATAGGGATGACCCAGGTTTTTACCGAAGATGGGACAGTTATTCCGGTATCTGTAATAAAGGCCGGACCGTGCCCGATCGTTCAGGTAAAGACCCAGAAGAAGGATGGATACAACGCAGTTCAGCTTGCCTTTGAAGAGATTCCTCCTACAAGGGCTAACCTCCCGACCATTGGACATTTTCGCAGAGCAGGGTTGCCTCCATACAGGTACCTGCAGGAGTTCAGGGTGGATAACCCTGAGGAGTACAAGCAGGGTGAGTTTGTGGATGTGAGTATTTTTAAAGATGTAAAGAAGGTAAATGTTACCGGAAGAACCAAGGGTAGAGGATACGCTGGTGTCGTAAAGAGGCACGGTTTCAGTGGTGGTAGCAAAACGCATGGCTCGAAGTCTCACAATGTTCCTGGTTCTATCGGTATGGCGGCCTATCCTTCGAGGGTGCTAAAAGGACAGAAACTTCCTGGAAGGATGGGATTTGAGAAGTTTACGGTAAAGAACCTCGAGGTTATAGAGGTTGACACCGAGAACAACCTTCTCTTTGTGAAGGGTGCAGTGCCTGGAGCGAGGAATGGTATTTTGAGGATAACTATTTCACAGAAGGCTTGATTAAGAGGATGATAAAGATGGCTAGCGCAAAGCTATATGACTTTAGTGGCGATTACAAGGGAACGGTGGAGTTGCCGGCCTCCCTCTTTGATGTCCAGGTAAACCGCTGGGCTATGTACGAGGCTGTTCGCCAGTATCTGGCGAACAGGCGCAGCGGTAGTGCCAAGACAAAGGAGAGAGGAGAGGTCTCCTACAGCAATCGCAAACCCTACAGGCAGAAGGGTACAGGAAGAGCGAGGGCAGGGCGCAGGAGTTCTCCGATCTGGAGAGGTGGAGGAGTTGTGTTTGGCCCAAAGGTGAGAGACTACAGGATATCTATCCCAAAGAAGGTTAAGCGCCTTGCTCTAAAGAGTGCCCTTGCCGATAAGGTTCAAAGCGACAGTGTTGTGGTTGTTGAGGGAGTGGCAATGGAAGAGCCAAAGACAAAGATCTTTGCCGAATTTCTGCAGGCATCGGGCCTATACGATAAGAAGGTGCTCTTTGTTACGGATGTATTTAACTAGAATGTCTTTAAGTCAGTAAGAAATATACCAAAGGTTGGTTTTACCTTATGTAGAAACATCAACACCTTCGAGGTCATCAATGCAGAGGTTGTTATGTTTACGAAAGAGGCCCTGAATGCTCTTGAGGAGGTGTTCGGCTCATGAAGGATTTATCAAAGGTTATTCTAAAGCCGGTTATCACTGAGAGAAGCACCATCCTCAAAGAGCGTGACAATAAGTTTGTATTCGAGGTACACCCGGATGCTAACAAGCGTGAGATCAAGCTCGCAGTTGAGAAGATGTTTAATGTTAAGGTAAAAGAGGTAAGGACTGCGAAGATAAGAGGCAAAACCAAGACGACCTTTATGAGAGCCGGAAGATTTACCGGCAAACAGCCTGACAGAAAAAAGGCTATAGTAACGCTTGCACCCGGAGAAAATATCGATATCTTTGACCAGGTATAGGGAGTTTAAAAAGAGGTTTAGAGGAAAAAGGAACTGAGAAATGGCTATTAAGAAGTTCAAACCGGTAACACCTTCGCTCAGGTACAAGACAGTCACAGACTTTTCTGTGCTGACGAAGAAGAAGCCTGAGAAGAGCCTCCTTGTGCCCATAAAGAAGAGTGGTGGCAGAAACAACACTGGCCGAATAACCATGAGGCGTTTGGGCGGCGGACATAAACGAATGTACCGAATTATTGACTTCAAAAGAGACAAGATCGGTATCCCCGCCAGAGTCGCCTCCGTTGAGTATGACCCCAACAGGTCAGCATTTATATC
>QMQQ01000059.1 GCA_003648985.1 Candidatus Woesearchaeota archaeon
ATTGCAATAAACAAACCTCTGGGCATAAGCTTAGTGTATCCACCTAACGGCGTCTCCACAAAACCAGCATTCACACTTAAAATAAAAACAGACAAACCAGCCACAGAATGCAGATATGCATCAACTTCATTCAGCTATGACTCTGGCACCCTATTCAAAAAAGATTCACCAACAGAATTTCACATAGAAAACTTTCCGAGCTCTGTATGGTATGGTCAGCAATTTGAACCAACAGACGCAACAGACTACCTACAAACAACGGAACCATACAAAACATACTTATTACATGTTCAATGCAAAGAACCAGATGGAACCATAAGTGATGAACATCCATTCCTTATTAGGCATGATCCAACTCCGCCAAAAATTCTTATCGCATACGTAAGCGGAACAACACCGTGGGGCTCGGAGCAAAGAGCAGTAACAACAAATGCTGTATTCAATATCAGAACAGACGATGAAACAATATGCAAATACAGCCGATATACGAAAACATTCGATTCAATGCGTTCAGGCTTTCCAGGCTGGGACTTTGGTTTATATAAAACAAACCATACACTCTCAATCTCAACAGCACAACTAGAAGATAGAACAACATACACGTACTACGTCGTATGCAGAAATCTTGCTGGACTCGACTCAGATCCAGCAACCCTCACTTTTGCGGTCGACAAAAACAGTCAAGGCGTTATAATTTCAGCAACCCCAATCATTAATGGAACAACAGTAACACTAAACGTTGAAACTAACCGTTTTGCAAATTGCAAATACATCGATGAACTCAATACATCATACGACTTTCCTCAATCAAATGCACAATTCTTTTCTGCAACATTTGATAAAACACAAGAAGGAAAATATCAATATAAAGTTTCATGCAAATTTACTATATCAGGCCTAACCCAAACAGTTCCTGTCGACATTGTAATTGACCTTACTCCACCAGAAATCATTGCAATCCAGCTTGCAGAAAAAATCTGTGATAGAACTCAAATCCATCCAACCTTCATAGCCGAAGATCCAGACAACCTTTCTGCTATAGTGCTTTACGAATGGCAGATTACAAATACAAACTATTCAGTTAATGGAACATCCTCACAGAACAGCCCATTAATCGACGGACTTCTCCTAAATGTAGACGAAGAATACACATTAAAAGCACGATGCAAAGATGCAGCAGGACATTATTCAGATTGGTCAAGCATAACATTTACAGTTTTAAACAGTACAGCTCCTGAATGCAAAGAAAGAGGTCCACCGAACATAACAATCATTGAAACATCAGTTCCAAGTGGAAAAAACGTTGAAATCCTTTGCCAGGATGAAAACGGCTGTAATGGTATTTATTACGGTTTGTCAAAAACAACCCAAAATTGTACTCCTACTCTACAATACGCTGGAACAATTTTCCTGTCAGAGACTTCTGTATTGTGCTACTCTGCTTCTGACACAGTTGGAAATCAAGTAAACGGAAGCAAAAGAATAATAGTTGAGGTTATAACAATTCAAGATTCAGACCTCGATGGCATACCCGATGCTGAAGACAAATGCCCAAACACACCAAGCGATAAAGTAACAGAAGTCGAGACAAACAAATCCTCTCCTTATTATGGATGCGCACCTGATGAAATCGATTCTGATGCTGACGGCATACCAGATTACTGGGAATTAAAATACAATCTCGATCCTAATGATCCAAGCGATGCAGCTCTCGATCCAGACAACGACGGTTACACAAATCTTGAAGAATACGAAAAAGGCACAGATCCAACAGTGCTTAATGATGCAGACCTCGACACAATACCAGATAAATTCGATAAATGTCCAAATACACAACCAAACGAAGTTCCTTATGTAATAAAAAATCCAGCTTCACCTTACTATGGCTGTTCAAAGGCAGAAATTCCAAAAAAACCAATCTTTGGCAAAATCATCTTAATAGTACTGATTATAGCTGCTATTGCAGTAACAATTCTGCTCATTCTAAAATACAAAACACAGATATCCGCATTCTTTGCGCGCTTTAAAAAGCCTAGAATTCCTCCTCCAGTTTATAGGCGCATGGCAATACCAAAACCAAGAGTAGCACCTTCACTCGAAAAACTAAGGCGTGAACTTGCAGAAAGACGAAAGCGAGAAATAGAAAAAGAAAAACGCCGTTTCTTCGAACGCTTCCTACCAAAAAAACCAAAGAAAGAAAAATTCGAACAGCTTACCGGACTTATTGAAAAAGGAGTAAAAGAAGGAAGACCAGTAAAAGAAGTCATAAAAAAAGAAAAACTAACAGAAGACGAATTCAAACTTTTATCCGATCTAATAAAGAAAAAATTCAAAGAAAAAACCCTTAAGAAAAAAGCCCTAGAAGATCTAAAGGAACTAGTTGAATAAAAATGGATAAAAAAGCCCAAATCCAGCGCGTATTTTTTTATATTGTTGCAATCTTCATATTTGCAGTAATCCTTCTCTTTGGCTACAGAGCCATTCATTCTTTCATAGAAAAAGGAAAAAAAGTCG